>NZ_JAZIBG010000027.1:0-507 GCF_036621135.1 Aquincola agrisoli | reverse complement strand
GTCCCGCCCGCGCAAGCTGCTCACCGTCATCACCAAGAGCAACGCGCAGCGCCACGCGATGGTGATGTGGGACGAGATCGCCGTGCAGGTCTCCAAGGAGTTCCCCGACGTCACCTGGGACAAGGAGTTGGTCGACGCCTCGACCGCGCGGATGATCAACCGCCCGGCCTCGCTCGACACCATCGTCGCGACCAACCTGCACGCCGACATCCTGAGCGACCTGGCGGCCGCGCTGGCCGGCAGCCTGGGCATCGCGCCCACCGGCAACATCGACCCCGAGCGGCGCTTTCCGTCGATGTTCGAGCCCATCCACGGCTCGGCCTTCGACATCATGGGCCAGGGCCTGGCCAACCCGGTGGGCACCTTCTGGTCGGTGGTGATGCTGCTGGAGCACCTGGGCGAAGACGCTGCCGCGCGGCGGCTGATGCAGGCCATCGAGCAGGTGACCGCCAACCCGGCGCTGCACACGCGCGACCTCGGCGGCAAGGCCACCACCGCGCAGGTGAC
>NZ_JAZIBG010000026.1:0-39920 GCF_036621135.1 Aquincola agrisoli | reverse complement strand
AGCAAGGTCATCGTCGCGATCAACAAGGACCCGGAGGCGCCGATCTTCTCGGTGGCCGACTACGGGCTGGAGGCGGACCTGTTCACGGCGGTGCCGGAGCTGGTGAAGGCGCTTTGAACGTTGCAAGCAAAAACGGGCGCCCATCGTGGCGCCTTTTTTTCAGGAGCCACTGAACATGACCTACAGAGCCCCCGTCAAAGACATGCTGTTCTGCATGGAGCACCTCGCGGGTTTGGAGAGGGTTGCGCAACTGCCGGGCTTCGAGGAGGCCGGCCTGGACACCGCGCAGGCCGTGCTGTCGGAGTGCGCCAAGCTCAACGAGGACGTCATCGCCCCGTTGAACCGGGACGGCGATCAGAACCCGTCCGCCTGGAAAGACGGGCACGTCGCCACGACGCCCGGCTTCAAGGCTGCCTTCCGGCAGTTCGTCGAAGGGGGCTGGCAAGGCCTGCAGCATCCGGCCGAGTTCGGGGGGCAGGGCCTGCCCAAGACCATCGGCGCGGCCTGCATCGAGATGGTCAATGGCGCGAACCTCAGCTTCGCGCTGTGCCCGCTGCTCACCGACGGCGCGATCGAGGCCCTTCTGACGGCGGGCAGCCCGGAGCAGCAGTCGGTCTACCTGCCGAAGATGATCGACGGCAGCTGGACCGGCACGATGAACCTGACCGAGCCCCAGGCCGGCTCCGACCTGGCGGCGGTGCGCACACGCGCGGAGCCCCAGCCGGACGGCACCTACAGGATCTTCGGCACCAAGATCTTCATCACCTTCGGCGAACACGACATGGCGGACAACATCGTCCACCTCGTGCTGGCGCGGGTGGCGGGTGCACCGGAGGGCGTGAAGGGCATCTCGCTGTTCATCGTGCCCAAGTACCTGGTGAACGGCGACGGCTCGCTGGGTGCGCGCAACGACGTGCACTGCGTGAGCATCGAGCACAAGCTGGGCATCAAGGCGAGCCCGACCGCCGTGATGCAGTACGGCGATGCCGGCGGCGCGGTCGGCATGCTCATCGGCGAGGAGAACCGCGGCCTCGAGTACATGTTCATCATGATGAACGCGGCGCGGTATGCGGTCGGCATGCAAGGCGTGGCGCTGGCCGAGCGGGCCTACCAGCAGGCGGTGCAATACGCGCGCGACCGCGTCCAGTCGCGTCCGGCCGATGGCTCGCTGCCGGGCGCCGGCCCGATCCTCCACCACCCCGACGTCCGGCGGATGCTGATGACGATGCGCGCCTATACCGAGGGCTGCCGGGCCATGGCGCTGGTGGCCGCATCGGCCTACGACGCGGCGCATGCGCATCCCGATGCAGAGGTCCGGCGCGACAACCAGGCCTTCTATGAATTCATGGTGCCGCTGGTCAAGGGCTTCAGCACCGAGATGAGCATCGACGTGGCCAGCCTGGGCGTGCAAGTGCATGGCGGCATGGGCTTCATCGAGGAGACGGGCGCCGCCCAGTACTACCGCGACGCGAAGATCCTGACCATCTACGAAGGCACGACCGCGATCCAGGCCAACGACCTGGTGGGGCGCAAGACCGTGCGGGACGGGGGCAAGGTGGCGCGCTCGATCGCGGCGCAGATCGAGCGCACCGAGGCCGACCTGGCAAGCCAGGGCGGCGCCGCGGCCGCAGCCGTGCGCATGCGCCTCGAGGCGGCGCGGCGGGCGTTCCTGGACGTCGTGGACTTCGTCGTGGCCGAGGCCAGGACCCGGCCCGGCGCGGCCTACGCCGGCTCGGTGCCCTACCTGATGCTCGCCGGCAACCTGATGGCGGGCTGGCAGATGGCGCGTGCGCTGCTGGTGGCCGAGGACCGGCGGGCCCGCGGGGAGGAGCCGGCCTTCATGGCGGCCAAGGTCGCGACGGCCCGGTTCTACGCCGACCACATCCTGTCGAAGGCGCCGGGCGTGCGCGACAGCATCGTCGATGGCAGCATCGGCGTCACCGACATGGCACTGGAGGCCTTCTGATGGCACTGCCGCCCGTACTGGCACGACTGCCGCTCCCGATCATCGCATCGCCGATGTTCATCCTCAGCAACCCCCGGCTCGTGATCGAGCAGTGCAAGGCGGGTGTGGTCGGTTCGATGCCGGCGCTCAACGCGCGCCCGGCATCGCAGCTCGAGGTGTGGCTCGAAGAGATCACGCAGGCGCTGGCCGCGCACGACCGTGCGAATCCCCATGCCAAGGCAGCGCCCTTCGCGATCAACCAGATCGTGCACAAGAGCAACGACAGGCTGGAGCACGACATGGCGGTCTGCGCACGCTTCAAGGTGCCCATCGTCATCACCTCGCTGGGCGCGCGCAAGGATGTCAACGACGCGGTGCACGCCTGGGGCGGCGTGGTGCTTCACGACGTGATCAACAACCAGTTCGCGAAGAAGGCGATCGAGAAGGGCGCGGACGGCCTCATTGCGGTGGCGGCCGGCGCAGGCGGCCATGCCGGCGTCAAGAGCCCCTTTGCGCTGGTGCAGGAGATCCGGGAGTGGTTCGATGGCCCGGTCGCGCTGAGCGGCTCGATCTCCACCGGCGGCGCAGTGCTTGCAGCTCAGGCGATGGGCGCCGATTTCGCGTACATCGGCAGCGCCTTCATCGCGACCGAGGAGGCCGGCGCGCAGCAGGCCTACAAGCAGGCGATCGTCGAGGGCACGTCCGACGACATCGTCTACTCGAACTTGTTCACCGGCGTGCACGGCAACTACCTGCGCCGCTCGATCGAAGGCGCGGGGCTGGACCCGGACAACCTCCCCCAGAGCGACCCGAGCAAGATGAGCTTCGGGGGCGGAGAGAGCGCCAAGAAGGCGTGGCGCGACATCTGGGGTTCGGGGCAGGGGATCGGCGCGGTCAAGCAGATTGTTCCGGCCCGAGAACTGGTGGCCCGGCTCGCGGCCGAGTACCAGGCGGCCCGCGCCAGGCTCGCGCTGGGGTAGGTGGCTATCTGGCGAGCGACGCCCACAGCCGGCATTGGATGCCGTGCGGCCGTTGCTCGACCCATTCGACGTGCCCGTTCAACTGCCGGATGCGTTTGCGCACGCCGTTCAAGCCCAGCCCGTGCTGCCACGCCTCGGGCTTGCTGCCCTGCCCGTTGTCGGTCACCGCCATCGTCAGCTCCCCGTCCTGCACCGAAGCCTGGACCTCCAGCCGGCTGGCGTTGGCGTGCGAGATGACATTGTTGGTGAGTTCCCGCAGGATGCGGGTCAGGGCCGACCACTGCACGACGGTGAGCGTCATGTCCTTGTCCATCGTGAACGACCAGCGCAGCTCGCAGTGCGCCACGCCAAGCCGCTGCGACAGGTCGGCCTTCCATTCGGCCGCCGCATGCGACAGGCGGTGGTTGGAGGCGGCGAGGCCGCGTGTCAGCGTCTTGAGGTCCTTCAGGGTGTGGCGGACGTAGTCTTCGGTCTCCGGGTCGCCGGCCTTGTACATCAGCGTGAGCAGCCTCGCGCCGATGTCGTCGTGCAGGTCCTGGGCGATGCGCATCCGCTCTTCGCTGCGGGCCTGCTCCATGGCCTGGTCGAAGGCGACGGCGCGTTTGAGCTGCTCGCAGATCCGGTCCGTCAGCCGTGCGTCCTCCAGCGTGAAGATCATGTTGCCGCGGTGCGCATACCGCAGGAAGATCGACATGCCATGGGCCGACTCGTCGGCGCCGAGCGTCGGCACGGGCACCAGCAGCGAGGAGCCGTCGCCGACGACGCGCGACTTCTTCAGCGGCCGGTCGACGAGGACGGCCTCAAGGGGCTCGAACAGCTCCCTCAACAGCTGCGAGAGCAGTTCTCCCAGGCGCTCGGGATGCGTCTCGATCTTGCGCGCAATCTTGTACAGCTGCTCGAAGGCACGCTCCGTGGTGAGGATGTTGCTGCCCAGCATCTTGTTGAGCAGCCACTGGCGCGCCCCGGCGTAGATGCCGATCGACAGGAAGAGCGCCAGCGTGATCGACGCGAACTGGCTCAGTGAAAAGATCGCCACGAAGAGCAGGTCGAGCGAGGTCGCGACCGTGCTGATGCCGGCCAGCATCGAGAATTCCCGCAGCACCTGCTGCGTCCGGTACAGGAAGGGCAGCAGGGCGAGCAGCGAGGCCAGGAACACCACCCAGACCATGGAGCCCGTGGCTGCGATGTGGTGGGCGGAACCCGGGACTTTCATCGAGAAGCTCACCGCCACGGTCAGCAGCGCCCAGATGCCGAGCGCGACGACCGTCAACCGCCGGAGTATCAGCGCGGCGGGGTGGGGCTTGATCCTTCTCGACAAGGTGAGCTGAGCGATCGCTGCGACGGCGAAGAGCAGGATGGCGCCCTGCAGCCACCACCATGAGTACGGCAGGACCTGCGTGCTCAAGGCAGTGCCGATGCCGACCGCGATGCACCACGCGGCGGTGGCGGTGGCCCGGCGCCCCGGCAGCGGGTAGGGATGGAGGCTGGTCGCATGCACGATGGCGGCGCCGGTGACCAGGTCGAGCACCGCGCGGGCCGGGTAGTCCCAGGCCAGCAGCGCATCGGGCACCACCAGGCCGGGCATGGACTCCACGGCGATGAACAGCAGGTTGAACGCCTGGCAGGTCGTCATCAGCGCATACAGCGTGTTGCGCAGGCTGGGTTTGCCCAGGGCCACCACCATCGCCGTCAGGTAGAGCAGCAGCGCCATGCCGCTCATCAGCCAGAAAGCGGCGCCGAGATTCGCGACACCGCGGGGAGCGGCCTGGGCGGTGAGGGCCGGCGCTTCGGCGAACACCAACGTGACCGGCCCTTCGCGCAGCGCTGCGTTCAGCGTTGCGTGCTGATCGGTGTAGCGCCGGCGTCGTGCGTCATCGGTCAGCCATCTCGGGGACCGTTGCAGCAAGGAGGCATCGGCCTCGAGGACGCCTCCGCGTGCATCTTGGATGTGGAGCAGGGTGCTGCCCTCCTGCTCGGCCCAGGGGCTGCCGCCGGCGGCCCACACCAGGCGGCCTTGCGCATCGGAGCGCCATGGGATGTCCAGGGCGGGCATGGCGGCGAGGCTGCGGACCAGCAAGAACAGGCCGACGCAGCCGACCAGCGCCGCGAGCGCCAGCAGGCGCGTTCGCCATCCCAGCCAACGGCCTTCGCTCAGGGAACGGCCCAGCGCCCGCTCCCAGGCGTGCAGGTCGAAGGTCGAATCGGGCCCCGCGTGATGACCGGCCCAATGGTTGCCGGGGGACGTCATGCGAAAGGGGCCGTTGAGGCAGGGACGGGCTGGGCGCCGTCAGACCAGCCCCTGCTTGCTGGCCAGCACGGCGGCTTCGGCGCGGCTGGAGACGTTCAGCTTCTTGTAGATGGACTTGATGTGGTCGTTGACGGTGAACCACTTGATGCCCATCAGGCTTGCGATTTCCTTGATCGTGAAGCCTTTGCTGAGGTAGGTAAGGACCTCGTTCTCACGCGGCGTGAGGCGTTCGTGGTCGAGCGGCTTCTCGATCGGCACGGGCCGGCTGTTCGCGTAGCCGAACGGCGTGGAGAACCCTGAATCGACGATGCCGCCGCCGTCCTGGCTGCCGCGGAAATGGGTCAGCAGTCGCCGGGCGATGGCAGGCGACAGCGGCGGCTGCCCCCGAACGATCTTCTGCAGCTCCTCTACCAGGACCTCGAAGCGGTCTTCCTTCAGCAGGTAGCCGTCGGCGCCGCGCTGCAGGGCGGGAAACAGGTGGTCGTCGTCGGAGTACAGCGTCGTGACGATCTTGGTGGCCGGGTAATGGACCAGTTCGGCCAGCAGTTCCATGCCATTGCCGTCGGGCAGCTCCAGGTCGACGAGGATGAGCTTGAAGGGATCCACGCCGTGCAAGCCGCGGGCGCCGCCGGTCAGGCTGATGTGCTTGCGTGCGGTTTCGAGGTCTCCCGCCTCGGTGATGACGATCGAGTCGCTGAAGCTCTCGCGCACAACACGGCACAGGAAGCTGCGTGCGACCGGGTTGTCTTCCAGGATCAGGACCTTGACGGCCATGGTGTCTACCCCTTCGTGCGCCGCTGTACAGGCTGGGCTGCGGCGCCGCAGATTGTGCGGCGCATCGTAGCGCATCGAATGTCCCCCTGGCGAGGGTTGCCGCGCAGGGCGTCAGCCGTTGACCAGCAGCAGCTTGCCGCGCACCTGCCGGGTCCCCATGCGGGCGTAGGCGAGCGGAAGGTCCGACATCGGCAGCCGGCTGTCGATCACCGGCTTGATCTTGCCCTGTGCATACCACGCGGCGAGCTCGGCCATGGCGCGCGCGCTGGCCTGCGGCTCGCGGCGGACGAAGTCGCCCCAGAACACGCCCACGATGGAGGCACCCTTCAGCAGCGCGAGGTTCCAGGGCAGCGCCGGAATGGTGCCTGCCGTGAAGCCCACCACCAGGTACCGGCCCCGCCAGGCGATCGAGCGGAAGGCCGCTTCCGCGAGGCCGCCGCCCACGGGGTCGTAGACGACGTCCGGGCCCTTGCCTCCCGGCAAGGCCTTCAATGCGTCGCGCAGGTTCTCGCGCGCATAGTTGATGGTGTGGTCGGCGCCGATCTGCCGGCACAGCGCGCACTTCTCATCGGTCGAGGCCGCCGCGATGACCCGCGCGCCAGCCGCCTTGGCGACCTGCACCGCCGACGTGCCGACGCCGCCCGCCGCGCCCAATACCAGCACGGTTTCTCCGGGCTGCAACGCCGCGCGGTCGATCAGCGCATGGTGCGAGGTGCCGTAGGTGAAGGCGAAGGCGGCTGCGTCTTCGAGCTGGAAGCCCGCCGGCAGCGGAATCAGGCTGGAGGCCTTGACGCAGGCATGGGTCGCGAAGCCGCCGGTGGCCCCGATCACCGCAACGGGGTCGCCGATCTGGAACGCCGTGACGGCCTCGCCGACCGCGTCCACGCGCCCGGAGAACTCCGCGCCGGGCACGAAGGGCAGTGCCGGCTTGACCTGGTACTTGTTCTGCACGATCAGCAGGTCGGGGAAGTTGAGGCTCGCAGCGCGGATGGCGACGCGGACTTCGCCGGCCTGGGGCTGCGGCAGGGGCAGCGTCTTCCATTGCAGTGCATCCACCCCGGTCGGGTTCTCGCATACCCATGCTTGCATCGCTCGTCTCCTGGCGTGTCGTGCGGCGATCATAGGCAGCCTCTTCGCACGGCGAGGTCGCGCAGGCGACGGGCCGCTCCCTACAATGCGCCGATGCGCATACTCATCGCCAACGACGACGGCTATCTTGCTCCCGGACTGGCGGCGCTGGTTCGCGCTATCGAGGGCCTGGGCGACATCGACGTCATCGCCCCGGAGCAGAACGCCAGCGGCACCTCGAACGCGCTGACGCTGGGGCGCCCGCTGCAGGTCTACCAGGCGGCCAACGGCTTCCAGTACGTCAACGGGACGCCGTCCGACAGCGTGCACCTGGCGATGACGGGGCTGCTGCCGCAGCGGCCCGACCTGGTGCTCTCCGGCATCAACAACGGCGCCAACATGGGCGACGACACGTTGTATTCGGGTACGGTCGCCGCGGCGATGGAGGGGTTCCTCTTTGGCATACCGGCCATCGCGTTCTCGCAGGTGCAGCGCGGGTGGGAGCACCTCGATGCGGCGGCGCGCGTGGCGCGTTCGATCGTCGAGCAGGTGATCGCGCTGCCGGTGGACGGCCGGCCCTGGCTGCTCAACGTCAACATCCCCAACCGGCCGGACGCCGACCGGCTGCCGCGCAAGCTGACGCGCCTCGGCCGCCGGCATGCCAGCGAGCCCGCCATCCGGCAGACCAATCCGCGGGGCGAGACGATCTACTGGATCGGCCCGGCGGGCGACGCGCGGGAAGCCGGCGAAGGAACGGATTTCCACGCGACGGCCTGCGGCTGCGTGTCGATCACGCCGCTGCAGGTCGACCTGACGGACCACGCCGCGCTGCCGGCATGGCGGGAAGCGCTGGGAACGGTCGCATGACGACCCGGGCGCGGACCTTTCCGATCCAGCTCGACAAGGCGGCCGTCCCTCGCAAGACCCCGCGGCCTGCGACCGCTTCCGAGCAGGCCATGCTGCGGCCGCAGCGGCCCGTGCAGGAGGCGGCGCTCGCGGCCCGCCTGCAGGTGGCACCCAGTGGGCTCGGACTCGATTCGCAGGGGGTGCGCACGCGCATGGTCACGCGCCTGCGCGCAGGCGGGCTGCACTGCGAACCGGTGCTGGCGGCGATGGCGGCCGTGCCGCGGCACCTGTTCGTCGACACGGCGCTCGCGGCCCAGGCGTACGAGGACACCAGCCTGCCGATCGGCCTGAGCCAGACGATCTCCAAGCCTTCGGTGGTGGGGCTGATGATCTCCCTGCTGCTGGCCGGCCGCACCGCCGCGGCACGCGAGTCGCTCGGCAAGGTGCTCGAGATCGGTACGGGGTGCGGCTACCAGGCCGCGCTGCTGTCGGTCCTGGGCTCGCAGGTCTATTCGATCGAGCGGCTCAAGCCGCTGCACGAGAAGGCGCGCGAACTGCTGGCGCCGCTGCGCCGCAACAACCTGCGGCTGATCTACGGCGACGGGCGGCTGGGGCACGGCCCCAATGCCCCTTACGACAGCATCATCGCCGCGGCCGGGGGCGAAGACATCCCCGCCGCCTGGCTGGACCAGCTCGCGGTGGGCGGCCGGCTCGTCGCTCCCATGCAGGCGCCAGGCGGGCGCGGCCAGGTGCTCGTCATCGTGGACCGGACGGAGACGCAATGGCACCGTTCGCAGCACGATGCCGTGCACTTCGTCCCCCTAAAATCGGGCACCGAATAGCGGAGATTCCTTTCTGATGCGATTGCACTGGCAGCGCCCGATCGGCGGGCGCCCGATGAGCTGGGTTCATGCACTGGCGGTGTGCCTGATGGCGGCCGTCTTGGTGGGATGCGCCTCGCCGCGCAACAAGGCCCCCGTGGAAGACCGTGTGGGCGGCGCACGCAGCGGCGCAGCGCTGCCGTCCGATGCCGACAAACCGCCGCCGCCCGGGATCGAGAACGCGGGCAAGCCCGGCTACTACACCGTCAAGCCTGGCGATACGCTGATCCGCATCGGCCTGGAGTCGGGGCAGAACTGGCGCGACATCGCGCGCTGGAACAACATCGACAACCCCAACCTGATCGAGGTCGGGCAGGTCGTGCGGGTCGTGCCGCCGGGGGTCGATCCAGCCGCGGTCGCTTCGCGCGGGGTGCCGCCAGCGAAGGTGGAAGCAAGGCCCCTGGACGCCAAACCCGCGTCGGCACCTGCCTCCGCGGTGGCGCCTGGTGCGTCCGCGGCCGTCGCCAGCGCGCCGGCGAGCGCGCCCGTGACGGCGGCGGCGAGCAGCAACGGCAGCAATGGCGGCGGTGATGAGGTCGGCTGGGCATGGCCGGCGCGTGGAGCCGTCACCAGCAGCTTCGACGAATCGCGCAACAAGGGCCTGTCGATCAGCGGCAAGGCGGGGGATCCTGTCCTGGCTGCTGCCGATGGCCGTGTCGTCTACGCCGGCTCCGGCCTGCGGGGTTATGGCAACCTCGTGATCGTCAAGCACAACACGACGTACCTGACGGCCTACGCGCACAACCAGACCTTGCTCGTCAAGGAAGACCAGGCCGTCCGGCGGGGTCAGAAGATCGCCGAAATGGGCTCGAGCGACACAGACCGGGTACAACTGCATTTCGAGATCCGCAAGCAAGGGCGGCCGGTCGACCCGGCCAAGCTGCTCCCGCCGCGTTAGGCAACCAAATGGCACGGAGATCCACACATGACCAGGCGAAGCGAAACGCACAACGGGCATGTCGTGGATGCGGCGGCGGCGCTGCCGCCGGCGTCCGTGCCGGCCGTCGGCGACCCGAGCGATTTCGACCTCGCGGCGGAACCGGAAACGGTCTCCCCCCGCACGCCGATCGAGTTGGCGCCCGGTGACGGCGATGTCGGCAACACGCTTCAGACCTATCTGCGGGAGATCCGCAAGGCGCCGCTACTGACGCCCCAGGAGGAGTACGACACCGCCGTCCGGGCGAGGGCGGGTGACTTCCTCGCACGGCAGGCGATGATCGAGCGCAACCTGCGCCTCGTGGTCAGCATCGCCAAGAACTACCTGGGCCGCGGCCTGCCGATGACGGACTTGATCGAGGAAGGCAACCTCGGCCTGATGCATGCGATCGGC
Source organism: Aquincola agrisoli (assembly GCF_036621135.1). Taxonomy (NCBI): domain Bacteria; kingdom Pseudomonadati; phylum Pseudomonadota; class Betaproteobacteria; order Burkholderiales; family Sphaerotilaceae; genus Aquincola; species Aquincola agrisoli. The sequence continues at coordinate 29,848 of NZ_JAZIBG010000026.1, read as the reverse complement.
AAGTTCGAACCGGAGCGCGGCTTCCGGTTTTCGACCTACGCGTCGTGGTGGATCCGCCAGAACATCGAGCGGGCGATCATGCACCAGGCGCGCCTGGTGCGGCTCCCGGTGCACATCGTGCGCGAGCTGAACCAGGTGCTGAAGGCGCGCCGGGCGCTGGAGGCCGAGCACTCGCACGGTCCCGAGGGCGAGCGCCCGGTGCGTGTGGAGGCGATCGCCGCCCTCGTCGGGCGGCCGGTTCAGGAGGTCTCGGAGCTGCTCAAGTTCGCCGAACAGCCGGCCTCGCTCGACGCCCCGCTGGAGCGGGACGCCGGCGAATCGATGCTTGACACGGTCGCCGACGACCAGGCGCTCGATCCGATGGGCATCACCCTCAGCCACGAGGTGGAGCAGTTGCTCAACGTCGGCCTCGCCGAGCTGAACGACCGCGAACGGGAGGTGCTCTCCGGGCGTTACGGACTGCGCGACCGGGAGCCCGAGACGCTTGAGGTGCTGGCCGAACGCATGGGCCTCACGCGCGAGCGCATACGCCAGATCCAGCAAGAGGCGCTGCTGAAGCTCAAGCGCCGGATGATCCGCCACGGCGTGGATCGCGACTCCGTTTTTTAGCGCCGGCGCCAGGGGCGGGGCCGGCCCTGCTCGGCGTCCGCCGGGCGGGCTCGCTGCCGGGCTGCGCGGGATAATCCACGGATGACCCAAGCGAATGAATGGCTGAACGTCGAGTCGCTCGATCTCGACGCGCAAGGCGTGGCCCACAACGAGGAAGGCAAAGTCGTATTCATCGAGGGCGCCTTGCCCGGCGAGCAGGTCCAGGTGCAGGTGAGCCGCCGCAAGAACAACTGGGAGCAGGCGGCCATGACGGCGATGCGGCGTGAGAGTTCGCAGCGCGTGCGCCCCGCCTGTCCGCATTTCGGCCTGCATGCCGGTGCATGCGGCGGCTGCAAGATGCAGCACCTGCATATCGGCGCCCAGGTGGCCGTCAAGCAGCGGACCCTGGAGGACAACCTCTGGCACCTCGGCAAGGTCAGGGCCGAGCGCATGCTGCGGCCCATCGAAGGGCCGGCCTGGGGTTACCGGGACCGCGCGCGCCTGTCGGTGCGCCACGTCGTCAAGAAGGGCGTGGTGCTGGTCGGCTTCCACGAGCGCAAGTCGCGCTACATCGCCGACATGCAGAGCTGCGCCGTGCTGCCGCCACGCGTCAGCGCGATGCTGCTGCCGCTGCGCGCGCTCATCATGTCGATGGACCAGCGGGAGCGGCTTCCGCAGATCGAACTGGCCGCGGGCAGCGAGGTCACGGCACTGGTGCTGAGGCACCTGGAGCCTTTGACGGATGCGGACCTGAACCGTCTGCGCGAGTTCGGCCGCGAGCACGACGTGCAGTGGTGGTTGCAGCCCAAGGGGCCCGACACGGTGCGGCTGCTCGACGAAGGCGGGAAGCCGTTGCGTTACGAGTTGCCGGAATTCGGGCTGACCATGCCCTTCAAGCCCACCGACTTCACGCAGGTGAATCAGCACATCAACAGCGTGCTGGTGGGGCGTGCCTTGCGGCTGCTGGCGCCCGGCGCCGATGAGCGCGTGATCGACTGGTTCTGCGGACTTGGCAACTTCACGCTGCCGATCGCAACACGCGCACGCGAAGTGCTGGGCATCGAGGGCAGCGAAGCGCTCGTGGCGCGATCGCGCGAGAACGCAGCGGCCAACGGCCTCGCACGCAACACGTCCTTCGCGGCCCGCAATCTGTTCGAGATGACCCCGGAACTGCTGGTGGCGGACGGCGCCGCGGACAAGTGGCTGGTCGACCCGCCCCGGGAGGGCGCTTTTGCGTTGGCCAAGGCGCTGGCGGAACTGCATCAGGCGCCGGCGGCCGGATGGGTGCCGCCGCAGCGCATCGTCTACGTGAGCTGCAATCCCGCCACGCTGGCACGGGATGCCGGTTTGCTGGTCCACCAGGCGGGCTATCGGTGCACGGCGGCCGGGGTGGTGAACATGTTCCCGCACACGGCGCATGTCGAGAGCATCGCCGTGTTCGAGCAGGGCGACGCGGCGGCGGCCTGAGCCGGGGGCGCTGCGGCGTGCACGCCAACGACAACGGGGCCCGAAGGCCCCGTGTCTCATGCACTGGAAGCGTGCCGCGTCAGTCGCGGTCGCCGCCGGCGATGCCGAAGATGGCCAGCAGGCTCTGGAAGATGTTGTACAGATCCAGGTAGATGGCCAGCGTCGCGGTGACGTAGTTGGTCTCGCCGCCGTCGATCACCCGCTTCATGTCGTACAGTAGGAAGGCCGAGAACAGGCCGATCGCGATCACCGCCAGTGTCAGCATCAGGGCGCTGGACTGCAGGAAGATGTTGGCGATGCCTGCCACCAGCAGCATGATCGCGCCGATGAACAGGAACTTGCCCATGCTGGACAGGTCGCGCTTGATCACGGTGGCCAGCGAGGCCATCGCGAAGAAGGCCAGCGCGGTTCCGCCAAAGGCGTACATGATCAGCGTCGCGCCGTTGCTGAAGCCGAGCACTGCCGCCAGCAGGCGGGACAGCATCACGCCCATGAAGAAGGTGAAGCCGAGCAGCAGCCCTACGCCCGCCGGGGAGTTCTTGAACTTTTCGATCGCGAACATGAAGCCGAAGGCGCCCGCCAGGAAGACGATGGCGCTCATGCCGGCCCCGAGGGACGCGACGATGCCGGTGCTCACGCCGATCCACGCACCCAGCACCGTCGGCACCATCGAGAGCGCCAGCAGCCAGTAGGTGTTGCGCAACACGCGGTTGCGCTGCGCGGCAAGCGACGCACCGCCGGGGTAGCCGGAGTACGAAGTTTGCAGGGATTCGTTCATTGCGAGGGCCTCCAAGGAGAGTGAGCTACTCTGATCGATCTGGCGGATTCTAGTTCCCGGCCTGTGAGCGCCGCAGCAGGCTCCGCGCAGCGCCGGTACAGTCGCGCCTTCTCTTTTTTGCACATGTTGTCTCGGAGTCGAAAGATGAAAACCAAGCCCTTCCTGTCGCTTGAGGACGTCAAGCTGATCGCCAACGCCGCCGAGGCCGAGGCGTTGCGCAACAACTGGGCTGTGTCGATCGCCATCGTCGACGACGGGGGCCACCTGCTGTGGTTCCAGCGCCTGGACGGCGCAGCGCCGATCTCGTCGGAAATCGCCCCCGCCAAGGCGCGCACCGCAGCGGTCGGTCGGCGCGAAAGCAAGGGTTACGAGGACATGATCAACCAGGGCCGTGTTTCGTTCCTCAGTGCGCCGACGCTGGCGGGCATGCTGGAAGGCGGCGTGCCCATCGTCGTCGACGGCCACGTGGTGGGAGCCGTGGGTGTCAGCGGCGTGAAGTCGAGCGAAGACGCCCAGATCGCCCGCGCCGGTATCGCAGCGCTGGGCTAAAGGCGGAAAAGGCCGGGTGGGCGGGTATACTTGACAGGTTTACCCCCACACGCAGCCCCCGAGAAACTCCCGCGTTTTTCGCACCGGAACCACGCCACGAGCACGCTGGCCAGCCCGCGTGCGAAAACGCGACAGGACCAGGGGGCGCACCGTTTCGGAGCCTTCCCCCTTGCTACCCGTCCTGCCTCCCGCACTGCTCGCACTCGCAGACGGCACGGTCTTCACAGGCACGTCGATCGGCGCCGCCGGTCACACGGTCGGCGAGGTGGTGTTCAACACCGCCTTGACCGGTTACCAGGAAATCCTCACCGACCCGAGCTACTGCCGGCAGATCGTCACGCTGACGTATCCGCACATCGGCAGCTACGGCGTCAATGAGGAGGACGTCGAGGCGTCCAAGGTGCATGCCGCCGGCCTCGTCATCAAGGACCTGCCGCTGCGCGTCTCCAACTTTCGCCAGACGGCCTCGCTGTCCGACTACCTGCAGCGCGAGGGTACCGTTGCCATCGCCGGCATCGACACCCGCCGCCTGACCCGCGTCCTGCGCACCACCGGCGCGCAGAACGGCTGCATCAGCACGTTCGCCGCGGGCACGGCGCTGACGCAGGCGCACATCGACGACGCCATCGCCAAGGCCAAGGCCGCGCCGAGCATGGCGGGCCTCGATCTGGCCAAGGTGGTGTCTGTTGCCGACGCGTACGAATGGACCGAGACGGAGTGGGCCCTCGGCAGCGGCTACGGCAAGGTGGCCGACCCGCGTTTCCACGTCGTCGCGTTCGACTACGGCGTCAAGCGCAACATCCTGCGCATGCTGGCCAGCCGCGGCTGCCGCGTCACGGTGCTGCCTGCGCAGGCGCCGGCCTCCGAGGCGCTGAAGCTGAAGCCGGACGGTGTGTTCCTCAGCAACGGCCCCGGGGACCCGGAGCCCTGCGACTACGCGATCGAAGCGACGCGCGAAGTCATTGCCAGCGGCGTGCCCACCTTCGGCATCTGCCTGGGCCACCAGATCATGGCGCTGGCCTCCGGCGCCAAGACCTTCAAGATGAAGTTCGGCCACCACGGCGCGAACCATCCGGTGAAGGACCTCGACAACAGCCGCGTCAGCATCACCAGCCAGAACCACGGCTTCGCGGTGGACGAGAAGACGCTGCCCGCCACGCTGCGCGCCACGCACGTCAGCCTGTTCGACGGCACGCTGCAGGGCCTGGCCCGCACCGACAAGCCCGCGTTCTGCTTCCAGGGCCACCCCGAAGCCTCGCCCGGCCCGCACGACATCGGCTACCTGTTCGATCGCTTCGTCAGCCTGATGGAGCAAAAGTAATCATGCCGAAGCGCACAGACCTCAAGAGCATCCTCATCATCGGCGCCGGCCCGATCATCATCGGCCAGGCCTGCGAGTTCGACTATTCCGGCGCCCAGGCCTGCAAGGCGCTGCGCGCCGAGGGTTACAAGGTCATCCTGGTCAACTCCAACCCGGCCACGATCATGACCGACCCGGAGATGGCCGATGTGACCTACATCGAGCCCATCACCTGGCAGGTGGTCGAGAAGATCATCGCCAAGGAGCGGCCCGATGCCGTGCTGCCCACGATGGGCGGCCAGACGGCGCTGAATTGCGCCCTCGACCTGCACAAGCATGGCGTGCTGCAGAAGTACGGCGTGGAGATGATCGGCGCCAACGAGAAGGCCATCGAGAAGGCCGAAGACCGCCTGAAGTTCAAGGACGCGATGACGGGCATCGGCCTGAATTCGGCCAAGAGCGGCATTGCGCACTCGATGGAAGAAGCACTTGACGTGCAGCGCCGCATCCAGCAGGAAATCGGCGGCACGGGCTTCCCGATGGTCATCCGCCCCAGCTTCACGCTGGGCGGCACCGGCGGCGGCATCGCCTACAACCCGGAAGAGTTCGAAGAGATCTGCAAGCGCGGCCTCGACCTCTCGCCGACCAAGGAACTGCTGATCGAGGAGTCGCTGATCGGCTGGAAGGAGTACGAGATGGAAGTGGTCCGCGACAAGGCGGACAACTGCATCATCGTCTGCGCGATCGAGAACCTCGATCCGATGGGGATCCACACCGGCGACTCGATCACCGTGGCGCCGTCGCAGACGCTGTCCGACAAGGAGTACCAGCTGCTGCGCAACGCGTCGATCGCGATCCTGCGCGAGATCGGCGTAGACACCGGCGGCTCGAACGTCCAGTTCTCGATCAACCCCGACAACGGCCGCATGGTCGTGATCGAGATGAACCCGCGGGTGTCGCGTTCGTCGGCGCTGGCTTCCAAGGCCACCGGTTTCCCGATCGCGAAGATCGCCGCGAAGCTCGCCGTGGGCTACACGCTGGACGAGCTGCGCAACGACATCACCGGCGGCGCCACGCCCGCGAGCTTCGAGCCGTCGATCGACTACGTCGTCACGAAGATCCCGCGCTTCGCGTTCGAGAAGTTCCCGGCCGCCGACGCGCACCTGACGACGCAGATGAAGTCCGTCGGCGAAGTGATGGCGATGGGCCGTACCTTCCAGGAGAGCTTCCAGAAGGCGTTGCGCGGCCTGGAGACCGGCATCGACGGCCTGACGGAGCGCTCGACCGACCGCGAGGAGATCATCCAGGAGATCGGCGAGCCCGGCCCCGAGCGCATCCTCTTCGTGGCCGACGCGTTCCGCATCGGCCTGACGCTGGACGAGGTGTTCGAGGAAACGGCCATCGACCCCTGGTTCCTGGCGCAGATCGAAGACCTGGTGAAGACGGAGAAGGCCCTGGCCGGCCGCGCACTGGACGGCCTGTCGAAGGACGAACTGGTGTTCCTGAAGCGCAAGGGCTTCTCGGACAAGCGCCTGGGCAAGCTGCTCGGCAGCAACCAGCACGACGTGCGCCGCGCGCGCCACGCGCTGGGCGTGCGCCCGGTCTACAAGCGTGTCGACACCTGCGCTGCGGAGTTCTCGACGCAGACCGCCTACATGTACTCCACGTACGACGAGGAGTGCGAGGCCGAGCCCACCGACAAGAAGAAGATCATGGTGCTGGGCGGCGGCCCGAACCGGATCGGCCAGGGCATCGAGTTCGACTACTGCTGCGTGCATGCGGCGCTGGCGATGCGCGAGGATGGGTACGAGACCATCATGGTCAACTGCAACCCGGAAACCGTGTCGACCGACTACGACACCTCCGACCGCCTGTACTTCGAGCCGGTGACGCTGGAAGACGTGCTGGAGATCGTCGACAAGGAGAAGCCCGTCGGCGTGATCGTGCAATACGGCGGCCAGACGCCGCTGAAGCTCGCGCTCGACCTCGAGGCCAACGGCGTGCCGATCATCGGCACCACGCCCGATTCGATCGACATCGCTGAAGACCGTGAGCGCTTCCAGCAGCTGCTGCACACGCTCGGCCTGAAGCAGCCGCCCAACCGCACCGCCCGCACCGAAGAACAGGCGATGCAGCTCGCGCACGAGATCGGCTATCCGCTGGTCGTGCGCCCGAGCTACGTGCTGGGCGGCCGGGCGATGGAGATCGTGCATGGCGACAAGGACCTCGAGCGCTACATGCGCGAGGCCGTGCGCGTGTCCGACAAGTCGCCGGTGCTGCTCGACCGCTTCCTCGAGGACGCGATCGAGGTCGATGTCGACTGCATCTGTGACGGCGACGACGTGCTGATCGGCGGCATCATGGAGCACATCGAGGCCGCCGGCATCCACTCCGGCGACTCCGCGTGCTCGCTGCCGCCGTACTCGCTGTCGCCCAAGCTGCAGGACGAGCTGCGCCGCCAGGCCGCGGTGATGGCCAAGGCGCTGGGCGTGGTCGGGCTGATGAACACGCAGTTCGCGATCCAGGGCGAAGGCGACGAGGCCGTCGTCTACGTGCTGGAAGTGAACCCGCGTGCCTCGCGCACCGTGCCTTACGTCAGCAAGGCCACCGGCCAGCCGCTGGCGAAGATCGCCGCGCGCTGCATGGCGGGCCAGAAGCTGAAGGACCAGCGCAACACCGACGGCAAGCCCCCGCGCGAGATCGTGCCGCCGTACTTCAGCATCAAGGAAGCGGTGTTCCCGTTCAACAAGTTCCCGGGCGTCGACCCCATCCTCGGCCCCGAGATGCGTTCGACCGGCGAAGTGATGGGCGCGGGCGATACCTTCGGCGAGGCGATGCTGAAGAGCCAGCTCGGCGCGGGCTCGCGCCTGCCGACCAAGGGCACGGTGGTCATCTCGGTGAAGAACACCGACAAGGACCGCGCCGTGAAGGTCGCGTCCGACCTGCACGACCTGGGCTTCAACATCGTGGCCACCAAGGGCACCGCGGCCGCCATTGCAGCGGTGGGCGTGCCGGTAAAGACGGTCAACAAGGTCAAGGACGGCCGGCCCCACATCGCCGACATGGTGAAGGCGGGCGAGATCCAGCTCGTCTTCACGACGGTGGACGAGACGCGCACGGCCATCGCCGATTCGCGCTACATCCGCACCGCGGCGCTGGCCAATCGGGTGACCTACTACACCACGATGGCCGGGTGCGAAGCCGCTACCGAAGCGCTGAAGCACCAGGACGATCTCACGGTGGCCTCGTTGCAGGAACTCCACGCCCGGCTGCGTGCCGAAGTGCACTAAACTGGCAGTACCTCGCGCCCGCCGCCGGGTCGTAGTTTTGCGACTCCGGCGGCGGTTTTCATTTGTCTTGCAGGTTTGAACATGGCCACGATTCCCCTGACCCGGCGCGGTTTCGAAAAACTCAAGGAAGAGCTCCATCGGCTGAAGTCCGTCGAGCGGCATGCGGTGATCCAGGCCATTGCCGAAGCGCGGGCGCAGGGCGACCTGTCGGAGAACGCCGAATACGAGGCTGCCAAGGACAAGCAGGGCTTCATCGAAGGCCGCATCCTGGAACTGGAAGGCAAGCTGGCGGCCGCCCAGGTGATCGACCCGGCCGACCTCGACGCGGGCGGCCGCGTGGTGTTCGGTGCGACGGTCGACTTGGAAGAAGAGAGTTCCGGCGCGCAGGTGACGTACCAGATCGTCGGCGATGACGAGGCCGATCTCAAGCTCGGCCTCATTTCGATCAGTTCGCCGATCGCGCGGGCGCTGATCGGCAAGGAAACGGGCGACGTGGCCGACGTCCAGGCGCCGGGCGGCGTCAAGAGCTACGAGGTCGTCGACGTCCGCTACGTTTGACGCCGGTGCTGTCTCGCCTGCGCATCGTTTTGCCGGCCCTGTGGGCCGGTTTGCTCATCTGCATTGCCGCGATGGCGACGCCGGCGGTGTTTGCCGTGGTGCCCTCGGCGACAGCCGGACAGATCGTCGGGCGCATCTTCGCCCAGGAGGCGGTCGTGAGCATGGGGTTCGCGCTCGTGCTGGTGATGATCGAGCGGCGCCTTTCACCAGGCCGGCAGGCTGGTGTTTGGCTGGCGTTGGGCGCCCTGTTCTGCACCGTGGCCGGTTACTACGCGGTGCAGCCCCTGATGGAGGCCGCGCGGGCGGGGCGAGGGACGATGAGCTTCGCCCAGTTGCACGCCATCAGCCTGGCGTTCTTCGCGCTGAAGGGCGTGCTGGTGATGGCGCTGGCGTGGCGTGCCGCCGCGCCGTTGCTCAGGTCGACGTCTTCTTGATGCTGGTGGTGCGCTTTCGGGCGCGCTTGACTTCGCCGCCGGCCGTCACCCGCTCGTTGCCGAGGACCTTGACCTTCTTGATCTGCGGCCGGTGATTGCCGCTCTTGCTGAACTTCAGGATCTTGACGATCTTGGGGCCGGGCATGCGGTCGTCGCGTTCCGCCTTGGCCTTCTCGGGGATGGGGCGCCACAGCACGAGGAGCTTGCCGATGTGCTGGATCGGAGCGGCGCCCAGTTCGTCGGCCAGCTGGGCCAGCATGGCTTCGCGGGCAGGGCGATCATCGGAGAAGACGCGCACCTTGATCAGCCCGTGGGCGTTCAGGGCCTGGTCGGTTTCCTTGATCACCGCCGCGGTCAGGCCGTCGCCTCCAATGAGCACGACGGGATCGAGATGGTGCGCAGCCGCGCGGTGTTCCTTGCGCTGCGGGGGAGTGAGTTGAATGGCGGGCATTTGCCTATTATCGGTGCAGCATGAAAGTCAAGACGAAAAGCAAGAAGGTCAACAAGGCATGGCTGGCCGACCACCTGAGCGATCCCTACGTCAAGATGGCGCAGAAGGACGGCTATCGGGCGCGGGCCGCCTACAAGCTCAAGGAGATCGATGAAGCGCTGGGGTTGATCAAGCCAGGGCAGTTCGTGGTCGATCTGGGCGCCGTGCCCGGCGCTTGGAGCCAATACCTGCGCCGGCGCTTTGCCCCCAAGGAACTGGGCGCAGGGGGCGCTGCGGTCGGCGAGCTGAACGGCAAGATCGTCGCGCTGGACATCCTGGCGTTCGAGCCGATCGAGGGTGTGACGTTCATCCAGGGCGACTTCCGCGAGGATGCCGTGCTGGCCGAGCTGGAGGCCGCGCTCGGCGGCCGCCCGGTCGATGTCGTGGTGTCCGACATGGCGCCGAATCTCTCCGGCATCGAGAGCTCCGACGCGGCGCGCATCGCGCACCTGGTCGAACTGGCGCTGCAGTTCTCCCAGGCGCATCTCCGCCCGGAGGGCGCATTGGTTGCCAAGGTGTTCCACGGCAGCGGCTACAGCCAGTTGGTCGAGTTGTTCAAGCGGCAGTTCCGGGTGGTCAAGCCGATCAAGCCGAAGGCGTCGCGCGACCGGTCGGCGGAAACCTTTCTGGTGGGCATGGGTCTGAAGAAGCCGGGTAGCTGAGCCGTTCATCGGGTTACCCATCCGTCAAAGCTCTGACACAGTGCGGGTCATGTCCCGGAGATCCATGAACTTGAGTCCTCTAGAATCATCCCCAATTGCGTGCAGGGCGCCACTTGGGCGTCGTGGCAGTCACGGGCAGAAGGAGCCGCAGTGAACAATCAATGGTTTTCCAAAGTTGCGGTCTGGTTGGTGATTGCACTGGTCCTTTTTACCGTTTTCAAGCAGTTCGACCGCGGCGCGATTGCAGGTAACCAGATCGGGTACTCCGACTTCCTGGAGGAAGTGCGTGCCAAGCGCATCAAGTCGGTCACGTTGCAGGAAGGCGCCGCAGGTGGCACGGAAATCGTTGCGATCACCAGCGACGACAAACGCTTGCGCAGCACCGCCACGTACCTCGACCGCGGTCTGGTCGGCGACCTTATCAACAATGGGGTGAAGTTCGACGTGAAGCCCCGCGAGGAGCCGTCGATCCTGATGAGCATCCTCATCAGCTGGGGCCCGATGCTGTTGCTGATCGGCGTATGGATCTACTTCATGCGGCAGATGCAGGGGGGCGGCAAAGGTGGCGCGTTCAGTTTTGGCAAATCCAAGGCGCGCATGCTGGATGAGGCCAACAACTCCACCACTTTCGCGGACGTCGCTGGCTGCGACGAAGCCAAGGAAGAGGTCAAGGAGCTGGTCGACTTCCTGAAGGATCCGCAGAAATTCCAGAAGCTGGGTGGCCGCATCCCGCGGGGCGTGCTGCTGGTCGGCCCTCCGGGTACCGGCAAGACGCTGTTGGCCAAGGCCATCGCGGGCGAGGCCAAGGTGCCGTTCTTCAGCATCTCCGGCTCCGACTTCGTCGAAATGTTCGTTGGCGTGGGTGCGGCCCGCGTGCGCGACATGTTCGAGCAGGCCAAGAAGAGCGCGCCCTGCATCATCTTCGTCGACGAGATCGACGCCGTCGGCCGCCATCGTGGTGCCGGCCTGGGCGGCGGCAACGACGAGCGCGAGCAGACGCTGAACCAGATGCTCGTGGAGATGGACGGTTTCGAGACCAATCTTGGCGTGATCGTGATGGCGGCCACCAACCGGCCGGACATCCTCGACCCGGCCCTGCTGCGTCCCGGCCGTTTCGACCGCCAAGTCTACGTGACCCTGCCGGACGTGCGCGGCCGCGAGCAGATCCTCAACGTGCACATGCGCAAGGTGCCGGTCGGCCAGGACATCCGTGCAGACATCCTTGCGCGCGGCACGCCGGGCTTCTCCGGGGCGGATCTGGCGAACCTGGTGAACGAGGCGGCGCTGTTCGCTGCGCGGCGCAACGGCCGTGTGGTCGAGATGGTCGACTTCGAGAAGGCCAAGGACAAGATCATGATGGGCCCCGAGCGGAAGTCCATGGTCATGCCCGAGGAAGAACGCCGCAACACCGCGTACCACGAGGCTGGCCATGCGCTGGTGGCGCGCCTGATGCCGAAGACCGACCCGGTGCACAAGGTGACCGTGATCCCGCGCGGCCGCGCGCTGGGCGTGACGATGCAATTGCCCGAGAACGACCGCTACAGCATGGACAAGGAGCGCATGCTCTCGACCATCAGCGTGCTGTTCGGTGGCCGGATCGCCGAAGAGGTGTTCATGAACCAGATGACCACCGGCGCGAGCAACGACTTCGAGCGCGCCACGCAGATCGCCCGCGACATGGTCACGCGCTACGGCATGACTGACGAACTGGGTCCGATGGTGTACGCGGAGAACGAGGGCGAAGTGTTCCTCGGCCGCTCGGTGACCAAGACGACCACGATGTCGGAAGAGACGATGCGCAAGGTCGACGAGGTGATCCGGCGGATCATCGACGAGCAATACACGACGGCCCGCAAGCTCATCGAGGACAACCAGGACAAGATGCACGCGATGGCGAAGGCGCTGCTGGAGTGGGAAACCATCGACGCCGAGCAGATCGACGACATCATGAACGGCAAGCCGCCGCGTCCGCCGAAGGACTGGACACCCACGGCGTCCAAGCCGGGTGGCCCTACGCCGCCGGTGAATCCTGACGGCGCGCCGGCCGCTGCCTGACGACGGCTGTCAACGGTTTCGATGGACAATGCAAAGACGGGGCCTCGGCCCCGTTTTCCGTTCGTGTTCCCATGATCTGGCAGACCTCTCGTTTCCGCATCGATCTCGATCGGCCCCGTGTGATGGGCATCGTGAACGTGACCCCCGACTCCTTTTCCGACGGCGGGCGTGACGCCGCTGCGGCCCGTGCGCATTGCGATGCCCTGCTGGCGCAGGGCGCCGAGATCCTGGACATCGGAGGCGAGTCGACGCGGCCGGGGTCGCTGCGACCTTCGCCGCAGCAAGAGTTGGATAGGGTGCTTCCGGTGCTTCGGCATGCCGTCACGCTCGGCGTGCCGGTGTCGGTGGACACCAGCCAGCCGCTGGTCATCGAAGCAGCCCTGCAGGCCGGGGCCGACATCGTCAATGACGTGCGAGCGCTGGGCCTTCCCGGTGCGGCGCAAGCGGTGGCGGCGCATCCCCGGGTGGGCGTGTGCCTCATGCACATGCAGGGCGAGCCGGGCACCATGCAAACGGCACCGTCGTATGAGGATGTCGTCGTCGAGGTGGGGAGCTTCCTGGCCGACCGGGCCGCACATCTGCGAAGGATGGGCGTGGCGGCTGATCGAATCGTGCTGGATCCGGGGTTTGGCTTCGGCAAGTCGGTGGAGCACAACGTCACCCTGATGCAGCGGCAGCAGGAGCTCCTGTCGCTGGGTTACCCGCTGCTGGCGGGCTGGTCGCGCAAGTCGACCCTGGGCGCGCTGACGGGCCGGTCTGTGGGGGAACGGCTGGTGGCCAGCGTCGCGGCTGCGCTTGCCGCCGTGGAGCGGGGTGCGCGGGTCTTGCGGGTGCATGACGTCGCGGCCACCGTGGACGCATTGAAGATATGGGCCGCGGCGGGACTGCCGCGCGCCTCTGACAAGGATTGAGGAGAGAGGGTATGGGAAGGCGCTACTTCGGGACGGACGGCATCCGCGGCACGGTGGGCGCGGCGCCGATCACGCCGGACTTCATGCTTCGGCTGGGCCATGCGGTGGGCCGCGTGTTGAGGCGCACGGTGGACCGGCCGACGGTGGTAATCGGCAAGGACACCCGCATTTCAGGCTACATGATCGAGTCCGCCCTGGAGGCCGGCTTTGCATCGGCCGGCGTGGACGTGCTGCTTTCGGGGCCGCTGCCCACGCCGGGCGTGGCCTACCTGACACGCGCGTTGCGGCTCGACCTGGGCGTGGTGATCAGCGCTTCTCACAACCCTTTCAACGACAACGGCGTGAAGTTCTTTTCCGCCCGGGGGGAGAAGCTGCCGGACGACTGGGAGTCCGCGGTGGAGGCTGCACTGGGCGAGTCGCCGCAATGGGTGGACTCCACCGGCCTGGGCAAGGCGCGCCGGATCGACGATGCACGGGGCCGCTACATCGAGTTCTGCAAGAGCACCTTCGGCAGCGAGCTGTCCTTGAAGGGGTTGAAGGTGGTCGTCGACGCCGCGCATGGCGCGGCCTACCACGTGGCGCCGGACGTCTTCCATGAACTCGGCGCCGAGGTGTCGTCCATCGGTTGCGCCCCCAACGGCACCAACATCAACGACGGCGTCGGGGCGACCGCCCCGGCGGCGCTGGTGGCTGCCGTCCGCGAGCGGGGGGCCGACTACGGCGTCGCGCTCGATGGCGATGCGGACCGCCTGCAGCTCGTCGACGCGGACGGCAGGCTCTACAACGGCGATGAGCTGCTGTATGTGATGGTGGCCGACCGCATCGCGCAGGGGCAGGCGGTGGCGGGTGCCGTCGGCACGCTGATGACGAACATGGCGGTCGAATTGGCGCTGCAGCGCCGCGGCGTGCCGCTGGTGCGCGCCAAGGTGGGCGACCGCTACGTGCTCGAAGAGCTGGGCGCCAGGGGATGGCAGCTGGGTGGTGAGGGCTCCGGCCACCTGTTGGCCCTGGACAAGCACACCACCGGCGACGGCATCGTCAGCGCGCTGCAGGTGCTGCAGGCGGTGCGGCGCAGCGGCCGGCCGCTCGCGTCATTGCTGGAGGGGGTGTCGCTGTTCCCGCAGGTGCTGATCAATGTCCGCCTGCCCGACGGAGCCGACTGGCGGCAGAACGCACGCCTCGCCGATGAGCAGGCGCGTGTGGAGCGTGAACTGGGCCAGAGCGGCCGCCTGCTGATCCGTGCCTCCGGAACGGAGCCCGTGCTGCGCGTGATGGTGGAGGCCAGCGACACCGCGGCCGCGCGCGGTTGCGCGGAGCGGCTGGCCGCCGCCGCGCTCAACTGAAAGCGCCCCTCGGCGGCAGGTGGCATGACGATGTCATGTCACTGTCACACAGGCTGCCTACAGTGACACTCGTCATGAGATCACTGCAGAAAGGTAAGTCCATGTCCATGCAAGCCACCCGCAGCGCCGCCGCGCGCTTCAAGCAGCTCGGTACCGCCACGGCTGCTGCCGTGTTCGCGCTGTCGGTGCAATTGGCGCACGCACAAGATGTGACGGGTGCCGGTGCGTCGTTCCCCGCGCCGGTCTACGCCAAGTGGGCGGATGCCTACAACAAGGCCACCGGCGCACGCATCAACTACCAGTCTGTCGGCTCGGGCGCCGGCTTGAAGCAGATCAAGGCCAAGACGGTGGACTTCGGCGCGTCGGACGCGCCGCTGAAGGACGAGGAACTGGCGGCCGACGGTCTGCTGCAATTCCCGACGGTGATCGGCGGTGTCGTGCCGGTCGTCAACATCAAGGGCATCAATCCCGGGCAGATCAAGCTGACCGGCGCCGTGCTCGGCGACATCTACCTGGGCAAGGTCACCCGCTGGAACGATGCGGCGATCACGGCCCTGAACCCCGGCGTGGCGCTGCCCGATGCGGCCATCGCCGTGGTCCGCCGCGCCGACGGCTCCGGTACCAGCTTCATCTTCACCAACTACCTGTCGAAGGTCAACGCCGAGTGGAAGAGCAAGGTCGGTGAAGGCACGGCCGTGAACTGGGTGACGGGCGTGGGCGGCAAGGGCAACGAAGGTGTCTCGTCCTACGTGCAGCGCCTGCCGAATTCGATCGGCTACGTCGAATATGCCTACGCGAAGCAGAACAAGATGTCGCACGTTCTGCTGAAGAACGCGGCCGGCAACTTCGTGGCGCCGGATGACGAGAACTTCAAGGCCGCTGCGGCCGGTGCCGACTGGTCGCGCAGCTTCTACCAGGTGCTGACCGAGCAGCCGGGCAAGGATTCCTGGCCGATCACGGGTGCCACTTTCATCCTGATGCACAAGAACCAGGAGAAGCCGGCCCAGGGCGCTGCCGCGCTGAAGTTCTTCGACTGGGCCTACGCTCAGGGCGACAAGACCGCCGCCGAGCTCGACTACGTTCCGCTGCCGGACTCGGTGAAGGCGCTGGTCCGCAAGCAATGGGGCGAGATCAAGAGCGCCGACGGCAAGGCCGTCGCGGCCAACTGATCTGGCGGGACCGCTGCCTCTCGGCAGCGGTCCTTGCCGCCGACAGCCCGGGACGTCGCCCGGGCTTCGGCGTATGCGCGAAAGATTGGAGGTCGCATGACCGCTACACTGCCAGCGAGCCACCCGCTGAAAGACGCCCAGATGGGTCGATCTGATCCCTCGAGCGCGCCGCCGCCGCAGCGGCGCTCGGCCCCCTGGGCCGATACGCTCTTCTCGTTCCTCGCCCACGCCGCCGCCTGGCTGACGCTGGCGCTGCTGGCGGGCATCATCGCGTCGCTGGTCGTCGGCGCCGCGCCGGCGATCCGCGAGTACGGCCTGAGCTTCCTCTGGCGCACGGACTGGGATCCGGTGCAGAACCAGTACGGCGGCCTCGTGATGATCTACGGCACCTTGATGACCTCGCTGATCGCCTTGGTCATCGCCGTGCCGGTGAGCTTCGGCATCGCGCTTTTCCTGACCGAACTGTCGCCGTCGTGGCTGAAGCGGCCGCTGGGCATCGCGGTCGAACTGCTGGCCGCCGTGCCGTCGATCGTCTATGGCATGTGGGGCCTGCTGGTGTTCGGCCCCATCCTGGCCACGTACGTGCAGCAGCCCCTGCAGAGCCTGCTCGGCGACGTGCCGTACGTCGGCGCCTTGGTGTCCGGGCCTCCGGTCGGGATCGGCCTGCTGTCCGCGGGCATCATCCTGGCGATCATGATCATCCCGTTCATCGCTTCGGTGATGCGCGACGTGTTCGAGGTCACGCCGCCCATGTTGAAGGAATCGGCCTACGGGCTGGGTTCCACCACCTGGGAGGTGGTCTACAAGGTGGTGCTGCCCTACACGAAGACGGGGGTCATCGGCGGCATCATGCTCGGCCTCGGGCGGGCGCTCGGCGAGACGATGGCGGTCACCTTCGTCATCGGCAACATGAACCAGCTCAATTCGCTGTCCCTCTTCGAGGCAGCCAACAGCATCACCTCGGCGCTGGCCAACGAGTTCGCCGAAGCCGGCGAAGGCCTGCACCAGGCGTCGCTGATCTACCTGGGCCTGGTACTGTTCTTCATCACCTTCGTGGTGTTGTCCTTCTCAAAGCTGCTGCTGCTGCGGCTCAAGAAGAACGAGGGGTCGCGGACATGACTGCTGCAAGCATTGAAAGCCGCAAGCACGCGAAGCACCGCTCGCGCAAGCGGGTCAACGGCATCGCGCTGGCGCTCGCGCTCGGCGCCATGGCCTTCGGCGTGTTCTGGTTGATCTGGATCCTGATCGAGACGGTGCGCCTGGGCTTCGGCGGCCTGTCGCTGGCCACGTTCACGGAGATGACGCCACCGCCGCTGGCGGACACGGGCGGCCTGGCCAACGCGATCTACGGCTCGCTGATGATGGTGACGCTGGCCACGCTCGTGGGCACGCCGATCGGCGTGATGGCGGGCGTGTATCTCGCGGAGTACGGCGCGAAGTCGCGGCTCGGCGCCGTGACGCGCTTCATCAACGACATCCTGCTGTCGGCACCCTCGATCGTCGTCGGCCTGTTCATCTACGCCGTCGTCGTCGCGCGGATGAAGTCCTTCTCCGGCTACGCCGGGGTGCTGGCGCTGGCGCTGATCGTGATCCCCGTGGTCATCCGCACCACCGAGAACATGCTGGTACTGGTGCCCAATGCCTTGCGGGAAGCGGCCTACGCGCTCGGCACGCCCAAGTGGAAGGTGATCCTGTCGATCACGCTCAAGGCCGCCCGTGCGGGCGTGGTGACGGGCGTGCTGCTGGCAGTCGCCCGGATCGCCGGCGAGACGGCACCGCTGCTGTTCACGGCCCTGTCGAACCAGTTCTGGACCGCCGACCTCGGCTCGCCGATGGCCAGCCTGCCCGTCACGATCTTCAAGTTCGCGATGAGCCCCTACGAGAACTGGCAGAAGCTGGCCTGGGCGGGTGTCTTCCTGATCACGATCGGCGTGCTGGCGCTCAACATCATTGCGCGCACGCTGTTCCGAAACAAGTACTGATAGATCCGAGGCATTCTGATGGACACCAAAGTCGACCTGCCGGTCACCGAGAAGCCCAAGCTGTCGGTGCGCAATCTCAACTTCTACTACGGCAGCTTCCACGCGCTCAAGCGCATCAACCTCGACATTCCGGAGAAGAAGGTCACCGCCTTCATCGGCCCGTCGGGCTGTGGCAAGAGCACGTTGCTGCGCACCTTCAACCGCATGTTCGAGTTGTACCCCGAGCAGCGCGCAGAGGGTGAGATCCTCCTCGACGGGGAGAACATCCTCGCGTCCAAGCTCGACGTGAGCCTGGTGCGCGCCAAGGTCGGCATGGTGTTCCAGAAGCCCACGCCCTTCCCGATGTCGATCTACGACAACATCGCCTTCGGCGTGCGGCTGTTCGAGGACCTGCCGCGCGTGGAGATGGACGAGCGCGTGGAGTGGGCGCTGAAGAAGGCCGCGCTCTGGAACGAGGTGAAGGACAAGCTGGGGCAGAGCGGTTCCGGCCTGTCCGGCGGCCAGCAGCAGCGGCTGTGCATCGCCCGCGGCATCGCGATCAAGCCGGAAGTGCTGCTGCTCGACGAACCGTGCTCGGCGCTCGACCCGATCTCCACCGGCAAGATCGAGGAACTGATCCACGAGCTGAAGAGCGACTACACGGTGGCGATCGTGACGCACAACATGCAGCAGGCCGCGCGCTGCTCCGACTACACGGCCTACATGTACCTCGGCGACCTGATCGAGTTCGGGCCGACTTCCGAGCTGTTCATGAAGCCCAAGAAGAAGGACACCGAGGACTACATCACCGGCCGTTTCGGCTGAGCGGAGACACACCATGGCGGACAAGCATCTTTCGACGCAGTTCGATGCCGAACTGAGCGGCATCTCCAACCGGGTGCTCGAAATGGGTGGCCTGGTCGAGGCGCAGGTGGCGCAGGCGATCTATGCGCTGTCGAACTTCAGCAGCGAGACGGCCAACCAGGTGCTGCAGCAGGAAACGCGCGTCAACACGATGGAAGTCGAGATCGACAGCGACCTGTCGGGCATCATCGCGCGCCGCCAGCCGACGGCCCGCGACCTGCGCCTGCTGATCGCGGTGAGCAAGACCATCGCCAACCTGGAGCGCGTGGGCGACGAGGCGGCGCGCATCGCCCGTACGGTCCAGCGCTTGGTCAACACCGGCGTGTCGAGCCGGTTGCGCGTGCCGGTGACCGACCTGGCCTTCGAGGCCGATCTGGCGATCGCGCTGCTGCGCAAGGCGCTGGATGCGTTTGCGAGGCTCGACACCGGGAAGGCGCTCGAAGTGCTGAAGCAGGACGACCAGATCGACCAGGAGTTCGACGGGCTGCTGCGCAAGCTCATCACGTACATGATGGAAGATCCGCGCACGATCTCCTCGAGCATCGACCTGGTCTTCGTGGCCAAGGCGATCGAGCGGGTGGGAGACCATGCCAAGAACCTGGCCGAAGCAATCATCTACGTGGTGAAGGGCACCGATGTCCGCCACCACTCGGTGGAAGCCGTCGAGGACGCCGTGCGATGAGCCTCGTCCTTGTCGTCGAAGACGAGCCGGCGATCGCCGAACTCATCTCGCTCAACCTCCGCCACGCGGGCTACGACGTGGTGATCGCCACCGATGCCGAGCAGGCGCAGCAGGCCGTCAACGGCGTCCTGCCGGACCTGGTGCTGCTCGACTGGATGCTGCCCGGCCAGTCCGGGCTCACGCTCGCCAAGCGCTGGCGCGGCGAGGTGCGCACGCGCGGCCTCCCGGTGATCATGCTGACCGCCCGTTCGGAAGAGGCCGACATGATCTCCGGGCTCGATGCCGGTGCGGACGACTACCTCGCCAAGCCCTTCTCGACCAAGGAGTTGTTGGCACGCATCCGTGCCGTGCTCCGGCGCAAGGCGCCCGACGCACTCGACGCGCCGGTCGACGTCGGCGGCCTGGTGCTCGATCCCGCCACGCACCGCGTGACGCGCACGGTGGACGGCGTGCCGCGCGAGGTGAAGATCGGCCCCACCGAGTTCCGGCTGCTGCATTTCTTCATGACCCATCCCGAGCGGGTGCACAGCCGCGGCCAACTGCTCGATCGCGTGTGGGGCGACCATGTGTTCATCGAGGAGCGCACGGTCGACGTGCACGTCAAGCGGCTGCGCGAGGCGCTGTCGCCGGTGCAGTGCGCCCAGATGATCGAGACCGTCCGCGGCGCCGGCTACCGGCTGACGCAGCAGGCCAGCGTCCTGTCGGCCTGATGCTGAGCTCGCGGTTCCGGCAGTACTGCGGATGAGGTGTCCTTGAGCTGGTGGTTGTCACGCATGCTGGCCGCGGTGGGCGCGGCCCTGTCCGGCGCGGCCATCGGCCACCTGGCGGGCCGCAGCGCCCAGGCGCCGGTGTTCGGCGTGGTGATCGGCAGCCTCGCCGGCATCGCGCTGCTGACGGTGGTCGATGCATTGAGGGGCCGGCGCCTGATGCGCTGGCTGCGCGGCACGCAGGAGGGTCCTGCACCGCGCGACCAGGGCTTCTGGGGTGAGATCGGCTACCGTGTCGAGCGGCTGATGCGTGCCAGGGAGAGGGCGCTGGAGCAGGAGCGGGGGCGGCTTGAGCAATTCCTGTCGGGCATCGAGGCGTCGCCCAACGGCGTGCTGATGCTGGATGCCCATGACCAGATCGACTGGTGCAACTCGGTGGCAGCGGATCATTTCGGCCTCGACCCGGTGCGCGACCGTCGGCAGCGCGTCACCAACCTGATCCGCTCGCCGGCTTTCGTCAACCACCTGCAGGCCGGCCGCTTCGACGAGCCGGTGGTGCTGACCAGCCCGCGCGGGCGCAGCACCTTGTCGGTGGTGGTGCGGCCCTACGGCGAGGGCATGAAGCTCGTGCTGTCGCAGGACATCACCGAAACCGAGCGTGCCGACGGGATGCGGCGCGATTTTGTGTCCAACGTCTCGCACGAGATCCGCACGCCGTTGACGGTGCTCGCGGGCTTCATCGAAACGATGGCCACCCTGCCGTTGAGCGACGACGAGCGCCAGCGTGTGATGACCTTGATGCGCCAGCAGACCGATCGCATGCAGACGCTCGTCGGCGACCTGCTGACGCTGGCGCAGTTGGAGGGGAGCCCCCGGCCGGCGCCCGATCGCTGGACGGCGCTCGATCCGCTGCTGCAGCGGCTGGAGGCCGATGCGGCGTCGTTGTCGGCAGGCCGCCACCAGCTGCATTTCCACGTGGAGCCGGGCTACGAAGTCGCGGGCAACCCCAGCGAGCTTGCCAGTGCCATCACCAACCTGGTGACCAACGCCGTGCGCTACACGCCTGACGGGGGGCGCATCGACGTGGCCTGGCGTGTGCGGCCCGACCATTCTGGAGAACTCGAGGTGCGCGATACCGGCATCGGCATCGGCCGCGAGCACATACCGCGGCTGACCGAGCGCTTCTACCGCGTGGATGGCAGCCGTTCACGCGATACCGGCGGAACCGGCCTGGGCCTGTCCATCGTCAAGCACGCGGTGCAGCGCCACGGCGGCGAACTCGCCATCGAGAGCGAGGTGGGCAAGGGTTCGTGCTTCCGGCTGGTGCTGCCGCCACCGCGGGTGCGCCTGGTGCGGCAAGCTGCGGAGCACACGCCGCGCAGCGTGGTGCTGCCCGAAGCCTGACAGGCCGCGAAGGCCGCGTCGTGGCCGCTCACGTGGAGGCTGGCATCAGCGGGCGCCGGCTGCCTGGCCGCGCCGGTAGATGGCCGTCACCTCGTCCCGGTCGGTGGGCCGGTTTTCCCGGGCGATGTAGACCCAGCCTGCCGGCGCAGGCACAGGCTTGTTGCGTGCCTCGGCGACCAGCAGGAAGTCGCAGCCGGCCGTGGCCTCGGGCAGCGTGCTGCGCGAGCTGGCCTCGACTCGCCAGCGGCCGAAGTACTCCAGCGCGGCCACCGCGGACATCGGAACGCCGCGTGCGGCGATGCATGCGCCCGCAGGTACGTGGCGCGCGACGCGGTCCGTCCAGGGGCGGTAGCTGCGCGCGTAGTCGAGCAGCGGCAGCCACAGCGTCATCAGCAGCAGCCAGCACAGCGCCACGCCGCCGGCGGGCAGCACCAGGCTCTTCCACAGCGCGTGACGGTGCCGGCCGGTGCGCCAGCGCACCAGGGCGATCCAGACCACCGATCCGGCCACCGCGAACGCGAGGCTGACCGGCGAGAAGGTCGCCTCGAAGCCGGGGGCCAGCTTGGCGATGTTGGACGCCGTCTTCGCGGGGATGCCGACCTGGACGGCTGCATAGATCACCCACGCACCGATGGCGCAGGCGCTGAAGAAGAACACCGAGAACCAGTCGACCGCGGCACTGGTGCCGCGTTTCAGGGTGGGCAGTGCAAAGGCAGCCAACACGGCAAAGCCCGGCAGGCCCAGCATCAACGCACGGTCCGACCCGCCCATCGCGATGCTGGCCACGACGGCAAAGCCGGCGGCGCTGAGCGGGATCGCGATGTGGCGGTTCTGCAGGTGGTGGCGCCAGCGCAGCAGCGTCCACAGTGCCAGCAACCAGGAAGGCCACAGGAACCACAGCAGCAGCCGCCCGATGCGGGGTGCCTCGCGGAAAGCGTCGGCGTCGATCCGCCACGCCCAGCTGTGCACGGTCGCGCCCACCAGCATGCTTGCGGCGGTCGCTGCGGCGACCCAGGGAACGAAGCGGCGAACCGCATCGAACGTCGAGCGCTTGCAGATCAGCGTGCCCAGCACGCCCAGGCCGACCGCCATCGAAGGCGCCCCGCTCGCCGCCAGCAGGGGCAGCGCGCCGAGGATCGCCAGGCGTGGCCGCAGCCCGCGGAAGGGCGCCGCGGCCAGCGCCCACAGCGCGAGCGCCACGCTCGCCAGCTGCGCGAGCTCGGGCGTGGTCTCGTGGCCCAGCTGCAGCGCCCCGAGCGTGGCCATCAGCGCAAGCATGGCGCCGTCGGCCAGCGCCCGCGCGTAGTCCACCGTGTTCGCTTCGCCGCCGAAGGCGAAGGCCACCGGCTGCGCCGCCTCGGTGCGGGCGAGCTGGAAGGTGGCGTACCACGTCAGGCTGAGCGTCGCGGCAAGCAGCAGCACGAACGGGATGCGCGCCGCCATCGGCGCATCGATCCAGGGTGTCAGCAGGGCGATGAAGGCGGCACCGAGCCAGTGCGGCAGGAGGGCGGTGTCGAGGGGGATGCCGCCCAGCGTGGGCGTGAGCCAGGATGTCCGGCCCTCGGCCATCGCCGCCATGATCCCGAAGGCCGTCACATCGGCGTTCTTCCAGGGATCCCTGCCCACCACGCCGGGCAGGAGGTAGGCGGCGCAGAACAGCCACAGGGCCCAGCGCGGCAAGGGCTGGGCAGCTCGCTGGGCAACCAGGGCAGGGGTGGGGATGTTCATGGATGGCGGACAACAAAAAGGGCAGCCGAGGCTGCCCTTTTGCCGTTGCTGGCAGGCATCACTTCTTGATGCCGACCTTTGCGAACTTGTTGCGGAACTTCTCGACGCGGCCACCGAGGTTGTCGATGCTCTTTTGCGTGCCGGTGTAGAAGGGGTGCGATTCGCTGCTGGTTTCGAGCTTGAACAGCGGCAGTTCGCGGCCGTCGTCCATCTTCACGGTTTCCTTCGTCTGCGCGCAGGAGCGGGTGACGAACTTGAAGCCGTTGGACAGGTCCACGAAACACACTTCGCGGTACGCCGGGTGGATGCCTTCTTTCATGGGTGCCTCGTTCATTGAACCGCCCGTTCCCCAAAGAGGAGCCTCTGGGGTGTCTTGGTAGCCACGCCTGCCCCATGCATGCGCACTTTCCCACGAGCGGAAAACCCGGAATTATAACCTCGGCGTCAGCCGCCGCGGCGCATCATGTCGAAGAAGTCCAGGTTGTTCTTCGTCGACTTCATCTTGTCGAGGATGAACTCCATCGCCTCGATCTCGTCCATCGGGTAGAGCAGCTTGCGCAGGATCCAGCTCTTTTGCAGGATCTCGGGCTTCAACAGCAGCTCTTCGCGGCGGGTGCCGCTGCGGTTGATCAGGATGGACGGGTACACCCGCTTTTCGGCCATGCGGCGGTCCAGGTGGATCTCGCAGTTGCCGGTGCCCTTGAACTCCTCGTAGATGACTTCGTCCATCTTCGAGCCGGTGTCGATCAGCGCGGTGCCGATGATGGTCAGCGAGCCACCCTCCTCGACGTTGCGCGCGGCGCCGAAAAAGCGCTTGGGCCGCTGCAGCGCGTTGGCGTCGACACCACCGGTCAGCACCTTGCCCGACGAGGGCAGCACGTTGTTGTACGCACGGGCGAGGCGGGTGATCGAGTCGAGCAGGATGACCACGTCCTTCTTCAGTTCGACCAGCCGCTTGGCGCGCTCGATCACCATCTCGGCGACCTGCACGTGGCGCTGCGCGGGCTCGTCGAAGGTGGAGCTGATGACCTCGCCGCGCACGGTGCGCAGCATCTCGGTCACTTCTTCAGGCCGCTCGTCGACCAGTAGCACGATGAGGTGGACCTCGGGATGGTTGGCCACCAGCGCGTGCGCCAGGTGCTGCATCATCATCGTCTTGCCGGTCTTGGGCTGCGCGACGAGCAGTGCGCGCTGGCCTTTGCCGATCGGGGCGATGAGGTCGATGATGCGGCCGGTGATGTTCTCGTCGGACTTGATGTCGCGCTCGAGCTTGAACTGCTCCTTGGGGAACAAGGGCGTCAAGTTCTCGAACATGATCTTGTGCTTGTTCTCCTCCGGCGTCAGGCCGTTCACGCGGTCGACCTTGACCAGCGCGAAGTAGCGCTCGCCGTCCTTCGGCACGCGCACTTCACCTTCGATCATGTCGCCGGTGTGGAGGTTGAAGCGGCGGATCTGGCTCGGGCTCAGGTAGATGTCGTCGGTCGACGCCATGTAGCTGGTGTCCGGCGAGCGCAGGAAGCCGAAGCCGTCGGGCAGCACTTCGAGCACGCCGTCGCCAAAGACCTGTTCACCGGCCTTGGCGCGCTTTTTCATGATCGCGAACATCAGCTCCTGCTTGCGCAGGCGGGCGACGTTGTCGATCTCCAGCGCTTCGCCCATCTTGATGAGCTCTGAAACGTGCTGGGCCTTCAGTTCGGAAAGATGCATGGAGGCTGACCTCGGGAGGGTGCGCCGCTGCCAAGCAAGCGCACCGAATGATCGGCTCGGGTTATGCCAGCGCGGACTTGCGAATTCGCTGGATCAGCGAACCCGAATGCAGGCCTGGAAATACACGCTGGTGAGAGGAGCCGACTCCACGCGGGGGATGCCTGCTGGGCATCGGGCGTGGTGGCAATCTGGGTACTGGCGGGGGTCGGAAACCCGATTCCGCCAGCAACTGCCGCAGATTATAGATGACCGTCGAGGAAAGCAGTCAATTGGGATTTCGACAGGGCGCCAACCTTCGTCGCGGCAACCTGGCCGTCCTTGAACAGCATCAGTGTCGGGATGCCGCGGATGCCGAACTTGGCGGGCACGTCGCGGTTTTCGTCGACGTTCAGCTTGGCGATCTGCAGCTTGCCGCCGTAGTCCTTGGAAACCTCGTCGAGGATGGGTGCGATCATCTTGCAGGGACCGCACCATTCGGCCCAGTAATCGACGAGCACGGGCTTGTCGGACTTGAGGACATCGGCTTCGAACGAGGCGTCTGAGATGTGCTTGATGAGTTCGCTCATGTCGTTTCCTGATTTGCCGTAAGGCGCCAACGATTCTGACACAAGGCTTCCGCGCAGCCTCGTTGGCCACACTATGACCGAGATAGGCAAATACCGTCTGCGCGGGGCCGATCTGACGGGCAAACCACGGGTTGTTCGCCGCTTCCGGCCCCGCCTGGCGCGGTCCAATCCGGGTGTCGCTTGTCTGTTGTCGCTCCCATGGCCGCCGTCGCCCCGTCCACTGCCAAACCGGTTCGTTCCTTCGGCCGGTTCGAGCTCCGCCATCTGCTCGGCCGCAGTGCCCGCACCATGGCCTGGCTGGTGTTCGACAGTGCGTCGCAACAGGAGCGCGTGCTGGTGCTGCCCCGTTCGCAGCCCAGTGATGCCGCCGGGCTGGAGCGCTGGCTGCAGGCCGCACGCAAGGCGGCACGGCTGGACCATCCGGCCCTCGCCCGGGCGATCGAGGTGGATGCCCATGAGCGCTGGCCCTACGCGGCCTATGCGCGTGCCGGCACGACGCTCGCAGAGCGCTTGACGCGCGAGGGCGAGCCCGCTGCGGACGTGGCGCGCTGGATGACGCAGGCGCTTGAAGGGCTCGCCTTCGCGCACGAAGCCGGCGTCGCGCATCGCGATCTGCAACTGCACCTGCTGTGCCTGGGCGACACCGGGCAACTGCAGGTGATGGGCCTCGAAGTGGCGATGGCGGATGCCGCCGAGGCGGCTTCACAGGGCGCGGGCGGCAACCCGAGCCTGCAAGCGCAAGGCCATGCGGCAGGCCGCGATGTGCTGGCGCTGGGCCTGCTCGCGCACCACCTGCTGGCTGCCGAACCCGCGTTGGGCGAGCCGGACACCGGCCGTTGCATGGAGCGCTTGCCGCCGCTGGGCCGCGACCTGATCCGCCTGCCGTGGGTCATCCCGCGCCCGGTGCCGGAGGCGTTGCGCGCCATTGTCAACCGCGCGACCGATCGCCAGGAACGCCATCGCTACCACAGCGCACGCACGCTGGCCCGTGCGCTCCAGGGCTGGCTCGACAACGCGGCGCAGGGCGGCGATGCGCACGACGTGCTGCTCGACCGTGTGCGGCAGGTCGGCGCGCTGCCGGCCAGCCCGGGGGGGGCGGTTCGCGCGGCCCGCCTCGCATCGCTCGAGCGGGGGCATACCAGCGAACTCGCTGACCTGGCCTTGAAGGACCTGGCGCTGGCGTTCGAGCTGCTGCGGCAGGTCAACACCGCGCAGGTGCGCGGCTCCCAGGTCGCCGGCAACGGCCCGGTGCTGACGGTACGGCGTGCGATCGCGATGATCGGCCTCGATGGCCTGCGCCATGCGGCCCAGGGCCTGCGCCCCTGGCCGGGCCCATTGGGCGAGGCGGCCGCGGCGGAGCTGTCCGCCTGCATCCTGCGGGTCAGGCGGGCGGCGCGGCTGGCCCAGGCGCTGCGGCCGGCCGGCTACGACGCCGAAGTGGTGTACCTCGTCACGTTGATGCAGAACCTGGGGCGGCTGCTCGTGCAGTACCACTTCCCGGAAGAGGCGCAGCAGATCCGCCGCCTGATGCAGCCCGCCCCCGGACGCGACGGGGCGCCCGACGAACCCGGCATGAACGAAGACGTGGCCGCCTTCGCGGTACTGGGCGTGGATATCGAGTCGATGGGTGCCGCAGTGGCGCGCCATTGGGGCATGGACGATGCGGTGCTGCACATGATCCGGCGCATTCCGCTGCAGACGCCGGTGCGCCACTGCGACAGCGACGACGACACCCTGCGCACCGTCGCCAGCGGGGCCAACGAGGCGATCGATGCCATGTCGTGGCCAGCGCGCCAGGCCGCGGCCGCGCTCGACAAGGTGGCGCAGCGTTATGCGCGCGTGCTGCACATGACGCCGCGTGAATTGCACGAGGCGGTGCAGCGGGCGATGCAGGGGGAGGGCGATCCGGCGTGGATCGAGGAGGGTGGCGCGCCCGACGCGGCCGCACCCGCCGTCGAGTCGTCAGGCTCCGCGGCCTGATTTCCGGCGGTGCGGGCGCTGGACCCTTTGGAAGGGTGACGAGCCTGATCTCGGCACTGGTCGCAACGGTTGGGGCTGCTTCGTTCCCGACCTGACCCGGTTGGCCGCGCTTCCATGCGAGGAGGCCCGTCACCGGCGATTGTAGGCGACGGGCGCGATGCGCCTCGCCGGGGTGTCAGCGCAGCTGGAGGTCGTCGTTGCCGAAGCGGATGTTCAGCGGCTCGATCAGCAACTGCTTGGGGCCGGCTTCGACCTGCCCCGCGACGAGTGCCGGCACGCCCTGCGCCTGCGCCACTTCCACCACCCGTTCGGCATGGGCGGCCGGCACGAAGATCGCGAAGCCGGCCCCCATGTTCAGCGTGCTGTAGGCCTCCCGGTCATCCTGCTGGGCGCGCTGCTGGATGAACTTCAGCACCGGGGTCACTTCGGGCACGCTGTGGATGCGGTAGGTCAGTTCGGCGGGATGGCGCAGCAGCTTGCGCCAGCCGTGGCCGGTGATGTTGGCGCAGTAGTGCGGCACGATGCCGGCCTGGTACAGCGCCTCCGTCACCGGGGAGTACAGCACCGTCGGTGCGAGCAGCGCTTCGCCGTAGCTCAGCCCGGGCGCCACCTCGGTGAGGTAGCCTTGGGGCAGCCGCTCGACGAGCTTGCGCGCCAGGCTCAGGCCGTTGGCGTGGATGCCGCTGGAGGCCAGCAGCACGATCGCGTCGCCGGCCTGCAGCTTGTCGCCGACCGACAGCCGTTCCTTCGGGTTGATGAGCCCGGTGCACGATGCCGCGAGGTCGATGCGCCCGGCCTCGACGATGCCTGCAAGTGCCGGCGTCTCGCCGCCGCCCCAGGCCACGCCGCAGGTGTCGCAGGCCTTCTTCCAGCCGGCCACCAGCGCCTGCGCACGCTGCGCGTCGCCGAACCAGTCGCTGCCGCCGGCGGCCCAGTAGGCCTGGACGACCAGCGGCGTGGCGCCGACGGTGATGAGGTCGTTGACGGCCATCGCGATGGTGTCCTGCGCGATGCCGTCGTAGAAGCTTCTGCCGGTCAGCCGGTGCATCTCGTCGGCCACGAGCGCCTTGCTGCCGAGGCATTCCACGATGCTGGCGAGGTAGAACGGGCCCACGTCGACCACGTAGGCCGATTCGCCGCGGGAGGCTGCCACCTCGGTAAAGCCGTGCGCTGCGAGATGGCCGGCGGTGGCGGCCGCGGCGCGCTGTGCGCTGACCTTCAACGGGTCGATCAGGTCGTAGTTGACGCCAGCCTGCTCGTAGCTGAGGGTGGCGTGCGGAGAGGGCTCGGTCGAATTCATGGTGCCGGATTATCGGGGGAGCGGGCGTGCGGGCGGGGCGGGCCCCGGCCGGTTCGTAGAATGCCCGGATGAGTTACGTCGTGCTAGCGCGCAAGTACCGCCCCCGCAGCTTCGAGCAGATGGTCGGGCAGGAGCACGTCGTGCGTGCACTGACCAACGCCCTGGGCCAGCAGCGGCTGCACCATGCCTACCTGTTCACCGGCACCCGGGGCATCGGCAAGACCACCGTGTCCCGCATCCTGGCCAAGAGCCTCAACTGCATCGGCGAGGACGGGCGGGGCGGCGTCACGGCGCACCCGTGTGGCGTGTGCAGCGCCTGCACCGAGATCGACGCCGACCGCTACGTCGACTACATCGAGATGGACGCGGCCAGCAACCGCGGCATCGACGAGATCCGAGACCTGCTCGAGCGCGCGGCCTACAAGCCCAGCGTCGGGCGCTTCAAGGTCTTCATGATCGACGAGGCGCACCAGCTGACGAAGGAGTCGTTCAACGCGCTCCTGAAGACGCTCGAGGAGCCGCCCGAGTACCTCAAGTTCGTGCTCGCCACCACCGACCCGGAGAAGATGCTGCCGACGGTGCTCAGCCGCTGCCTGCAGTTCAACCTGCGGCCGATGGCGCCCGAGGTGGTCTTCGAGCACCTGCAGCATGTGCTGCAGGCCGAGAACGTCGCGCACGACGTACCGTCGCTGCGGCTGCTGTCGCGTGCGGCGCGCGGGTCCATGCGCGATGCGCTGTCGCTCACCGACCAGGCCATCGCCTACGGCGGCGGCGCGATCGAGGCCGAGGGCGTGCGCCACATGCTGGGCTCGGTGGACCGCAGCCATGCCGCGGGCTTCGTCGAGGCCTTGGCCCAGCGCGATGGACCGGCCCTGATGTCGGGCGTGCAGGCGCTGCGCGAGCGCGGCCTGTCGCCCGCGGGGACGCTGGAGGAGATGACCGTCCTGCTCCAGCAGATGGCGGTCGAGCAGGCCGTGCCCGGCGCGCTCGACGATACCGATCCGGACACCGCCGGCACCCGGGCGCTGGCAGCATCGCTGGCGCCCGATGAGACGCAGCTGCTGTACAGCCTGGCATTGCATGGCCGGGGCGAACTGAGCCTGGCGCCCGACGAATATGCCGGGCTGACCATGGTGCTGCTGCGCTTCCTCGCATTCCCCCCCCGAGGCACGACGGCGCCCGCGGCGGGCGGGGGCCACCAGGGGCCCGTTGCGACGCCAGCGACCCCGGCCGGCGCGGCTGCGGCGGCCTCCACGGTGGACGCCGCGCGCCCGCCGGCGGCCGCCACCGCTGCGCTGAAGGCCCCCGCACCGCAGGCGCGCAGCCGTGCCGAACTGCCCCGCGCCGCCGCCCCG
>NZ_JAZIBG010000025.1:0-112996 GCF_036621135.1 Aquincola agrisoli | reverse complement strand
GAGGCCCGCACCCCAGCCGGCGCCCGCGCCGAGCGCGGCGGCGGCCGCCGAAGCTGCCGTGCCGTCCACGGCTGCAGGGGCGCCGGCCGCCGAGCCCGCGCCGCAGCGGCCCGCCGCCAAGAAGGCCGCGGCCCGCAAGTCCACGCGCGGCAAGGCGGCGGCCGAAGCCGCCACCCGCGTCACGAGCGCCGCGGTGGCCGAGCCCGTTGCCGACGCCGACGCCGCCGTGCCCGCGAAGAAGGCTGCGGCGCAGCAGCCTGCTGCGCCGGCCAAGAAGGCGGCGCGCAAGTCCGCGGCACGCAAGGCCGTGGCGGCGCCGCCGCCGGCTGCGCCCGCCGAGCCCGCGGCCGACGCGGCACCGCCGGCCCGCAAGAAGCCGGCCGCCAAGGCGGCCCGCGCCGCCGCGGCGAAGGCCCCCGAACCCGCCGCCGCACCCGTGGCGCCACCCGCACCCGCCGTGCCGCCGGCGCCGGCCTTCGACCTGAACAAGGCGCTGAAGCACGTCGAGGCCAGCCTGCGCAAGACCGCCAACAAGCCGGCACGCCGGGCGCGGCTGGTGGCGACCATCCGTTCGCTGCTCGGCAAGGCGGCCGACGACACGACCACCGCGCGGGTGCTCGACCGCCTGCTCGACAGCGGCCGGGTCTCCATCGACGGCAAGGGCGCGGTGGCCTACGCGCTGTAGCCGGCCGGCAGCGGGCGCCCCGCATGGACGACCTGAAACGCCTGGCGCTGTTCGCCGAAGTGGTGCGGGCCGGCTCGCTGAGCGCGGCCGGGCGGCACATGGGCATCAGCACCTCGGCGGTGAGCCAGCAGCTGCGGGCGCTGGAGCAGGCCCACGGCGTCACGTTGCTGCACCGCTCCACGCGCAAGATCGCCCTCACCGAGGCCGGGGCCCGCCTTGCCGAGCACTGCCAGGCGCTGGTCGATGCCGCGGCGCGGGCGCGGCAGCAGCTGACGCTGGCGCGCGATGCACCCGAGGGGGAGCTGCGGCTGTCGGCCCCGGTGGGCTTCGCGCGGCACGTGGCGCCTGCGCTGGCGCCGTTGCTGGCCGAGCATCCCGGCCTGCGGCTGAGCCTGCTGGTGGACGACGCGATGATCGACCTGATCGACGCCCGCATCGACCTCGCGCTGCGCGCCGGCCGGCTGGCCGATTCAAACTGGGCCGCACGGCGGCTGTGCAGCTTCGACTTCGTGCTGTGCGCGGCGCCGGCCTACCTCGCGCGCGCGGGCGTGCCGCAGGCGCCGGGCGACCTGCCGGCCCACCAGTGGGTCGGCGGCGGGCGTGACGGCACGCCGCTGGCAGTGGAGCTCAACGGCCCCGCCGGCGAGCGTGCGCCGCTGCGCATCGAGCCGCGCGTCATGGGCAACAACCAGCTGTCGCTGCAGCAGCTGTGCGCCGCGGGCCTCGGCGTGATGATGGCCGTGCGCGCCGACATCGACGACGACCTGCGCGCCGGCCGCCTGGTGCCGGTGCTGCCGGGCTGGCGCGGCCCGCGCATCCCGGTGTGGGCGGTGACGCCGCAGCGCGACGGCCAGCCGGCCAAGGTGCGCCACGCGCTGGAGGCGATCAGGCGCTACCTGCTCACGGTCCCCGGCGCGGTGGACTGAGGCGCGGCGCTGCCCGTCACGCGCCAGACGATGTTGCCGACGTCGTCGGCCACCAGCAGGCCGCCGCGGGCATCGATGGCCACGCCGACCGGGCGGCCCTGGGCTTCGCCCTGCCCGTTGACGAAGCCGGTCAGTACCTCGATCGGCTCGCCCGCGGGCTTGCCGGCGGTGAACGGCACGAAGATCACCCGGTAGCCGCTGCGCGGCTTGCGGTTCCACGAGCCGTGCTGGCCGACGAACATGCCGCTGGAGAAGGCCGGCGGCAGCTGGTTGCCGCCCGACCAGGCCAGCCCGAGCGAGGCGGTGTGGGGCCCCAGCGCGTAGTCCGGCACGATGGCCTGCTGCACGAGGTCGGGCCGCGGCGGCTGCACGCGTTCGTCCACGTGCTGGCCAAAGTAGCTGTAGGGCCAGCCGTAGAAGCCGCCGTCGCGCACCGAGGTCATGTAGTCGGGCACCAGGTCGCTGCCGATCTCGTCCCGCTCGTTCACCGCGACCCACAGCGTCCTGCCCGTCGGCTCCCACGCCATCCCGACGGGGTTGCGCAGCCCGGAGGCGAACACCCGCTGCGCGCCGGTCCTGGTGTCGATCTCGAGGATGGTGGCGCGCCGGTCTTCCTCGGCCATGCCGTTCTCGGCCACGTTGCTGTTGGAGCCCACGCCCGCGTAGAGCTTGCTGCCGTCGGGGCTGGCGATCAGGCTCTTCGTCCAATGGTGGTTGCGCGGGCCGCCGGGCAGGTCGGCCACCTTCTGCGGCGGCCCCTGCAACTGCTGCGCGCCCTCGGTGTAGGCGTAGCGCACGAGCGCATCGGCGTTGGCGACGTAGAAGCTGCTGCCCACCAGGGCCATGCCGAACGGCGAGTTCAGGCCCTCGGCGAACACCGAGCGCTGCTCGGCCACGCCGTCGCCGTCGGCATCGCGCAGCAGCGTGATGCGGTTGGCGCTGGGCGTGCCGGCGCCGGCACGCTTCATCACCTGCTGCATCACCCAGCCTTTCAGGCCCTGGCCCTCCTGCGGGCGGGGCGGGGCGTTGGTCTCGGCCACGAGCACGTCGCCGTTGGGCAGCACGTGCAGCCACCGCGGGTGGTCCAGGCCTTCGGCGAAGCGCACGACGGTGGTGCCGGGTGCGGTGGTGGGCGCCGCACCCGCCGGCCAGCCCGTGGCCTCGGCCACGTGCACGGTGGGCAGCAAGGTCTTCTTGGGCGGCGGCAGCTGGGGCTGGGCGCCGATGCCGTCCCTCAACTGCAGCTGGGCGGTGTCGCCGCAGCCGGCGGCCAGCAGCGCGGCGAGCATCGCCAGGGCGGCCAGGCGCGGCGTCCGTCGGAGGGTTGTCGTGGCGGCGCGTGTCATGCGGAATTTGCGGCAAAACACGTACCTGCGGCCTCGCGCGGGGGGCACTTTCGCCGATCGGCCGTTTGCCTGTAAGACAAGACGCCGTGTGCATGTCAGTGCATGCCGCGATCTTCCCACCGCCGGTGGCAGGGGGGCGCTGCAAGGCGTAGCCTCCCGGATGTTGAGCGGCCGCAGGTGGCCGCTGCAGGAGTGCACCATGTCTGCTGTTGCAAGGAATTCGGATCCGTCGCCGCGGTGGTCCCGGCCTGTCTCGCGGCCGGTGCAGCCCGCCCGGCGCTGCGGCTCGCTGGACGACGATGCCCCCTGGGGCGGGCCTGCCTGGCTGACGGTCTACGCCGACGAGCACGAAGAAGGCGGCGCCGAAGAGCTGCTGCTGGAGCCGGAACCGCGCCAGCTCGACCTCGCGGTCTTCCAGGGAGGCGCCCGGGCCCGCGGCTAACATCGCCGCGATGACTGCCCTTCCGCCCGACGACGCCCCCAGCGACCCCCATTCCCCCGAAGAAGCCGCCGACACCGCGGTCCACGAGCCCCGCCTGTGGCGGGACAACGGCTGGACCGCGCGTGTCATCAAGAACGAGGACGACGACGGCTGGGCCGTCGAGATGATCAAGGCGGGTGAACCCGAGCCGGCCCTGGTCGGCCCATGGACCATGGGGCGCGACAAGAAGAACCCCAAGCCGCTCGATACCGCCGCCTTCAACACGCTCGTGAAGACCGCCAGCGAGGTGCTGCGCCGCCACGAGCAGCAACTGCATGCGCTGCTGCACCGGCAGCTCACCGTCAACGGCCCGCAAGGCCCGGTGAGCGTGACGCTGGACATCGTTCCGGACGAGGACGACCCCCATGCGCTGCTCAGCGCCGAGGACGCGCAGGGCGAGCCGCTCGCGCAGGTGCGCGTGGCGGCGGGCTTCCGGCTCGATCGCGCCAGCGCGATGGCGTGGATGGACGCCGGCTTCGCCAAGCCGCGCTGATCACCCCAGCCGCAGCGTGCAGCGCAGCCCGCCGAGCGGGCTCCTGTCGAGCACCAGACTGCCGCCGTAGGTCTCGGCGATGTCGCCGACGATGGCCAGGCCCAGGCCGCTGCCTTCCACTTTCTCGTCGAAGCGGCGCCCGCGCTGCAGGGCCTGTACCAGCGCCTCGCCGGCCAGGCCGGGCCCGTCGTCCTCCACCTGCAGCGTGATGCCCTGCGCCGTGCCGTGTGCCCGCAGCAGCACACGGCGGGCGGCCCACTTGCCCGCGTTGTCGAGCAGGTTGCCGGCCATCTCCTCCAGGTCGGTCGACTCGCCTTTCCAGCGCAGGCCCGTCTGCGCCTCCACCTGCCATTGCAGCGCCTTGCCGGCATGCAGCTGGCGCATCAGCGCGACGAGGCTCTGCAGCGTGCCGTCGACGCCGATCCAGCGCAGGTTGCCGGCGCCGCTGGCGGAGCGCGCGAGGTGCCGGTCGATCAGCACCGTCATCGCATGCACCTGCGACTGCACCAGCGTGCCCGCCACGGCGGGCTTGCGCGCCTCGGCGCCCAGCAGCGCCAGCGGCTTCTTCAGCGCATGGCTGAGGTTGCCGGCGTGGTGGCGCGCGCGTTCGACGATCTGCGCATTGCGGTCCAGCACCTGGTTGATCTCCTCGGCCAGCGGCTCGAGGTCGGGCCCGAAGCGGCCCTCCACCCGCGGTGCCTGCCCGCCGCGCACGCGCGACAGCGCGGCCTGCAGGCGGCGCATCGGGGCGAGGCCGATGCGCGTCTGCGCCACGGTCAGCAGCGTGAACACCGCGATGAACGCGCCTTGCAGCCCCAGCAGCACGCGGTCGATGCGCGCCATCTCGACGTCGGTGTCGGCCACGGGCCCGAACACATGCAGCGTGGCGGGCCGCCCGGCCAGCGCCAGCGGGCGGCTGGTGCCCGCCAGCGGCTCCTGCCGCGGGCCCGCCGTGCGCCGGAGTTCGCCCGCCGCGGCAGGCGGGGCCGCCGCGAGATCCAGCCCGCTGTCCCACAGCGAGCGCGAGCGCAGCGGCTCGCCGCCGTCGTCGAGCTGCCAGTACCAGCCCGAGAAGATGCGGCCGAACTCGCCCGCCGTGGCCGCGCCGTCCAGCGGCATCCCGTCCACGGCGGCGGCCTGCAATTCGGCGGCCACCCGCTCGACGCGCTCGGCCAGGCCCTGCTCGAAGCTGCGCAGCACCACCTCGTGCAGCTGCCGGCGCAGCAGCAGGCCGCCGGTGGTGGCGATCAGCAGCGCCGACAGCACGCCCAGCAGGATCAGCCGGGCCGCCAGCCCCGCCTCAAGCACCGTCTTCAAGCGGATCCGGCTCATGCGACAGGCGGTAGCCCAGCCCCCGCTCGGTGTGGATCAGCGCGACGCCGAGCTTGCGGCGGATGCGGCCGATCAGCACGTCGAGCGTGTTGGAGTCCGGGTCGAGATCGCGCGCGTACACGTGCTCCGCGATCTCGCTGCGCGAGACCAGCGCGCCCTGCCGGCGCATCAGGTAGGCGAGGATGCGGTGCTCCTGCGCGGTGAGCGCGAGCGGGCCGCCATGCAGGCTGAAGCGGTTGGCATGGGTGTCGAACGCCAGCGGGCCCGCGGCGAGCACGGTGCCGGCCTGCCCCTGCGCGCGCCGGTGCAGCGCACGCAGCCGCACCACCACCTCGTCCTGCAGGAAGGGCTTGGTGAGGTAGTCGTCGGCGCCAGCCTCGAAGCCGGCGAGCTTGTCGCTCCAGCGGTGGCGCGCGGTGAGGATCAGCACCGGGAAGTGCCGGCCCTGCTCGCGCCAGCGGCGCAGCACGGTAAGGCCGTCCTGCCCCGGCAGGCCGAGGTCGAGCACGGCCGCGTCGTAGTCCTCCGACCAGCCCAGGGCCTCGGCCTCGCGGCCGTCGGCGCAGACCTCGGCCAGCATGCCCGCCTCGGCCAGCGCATCGGCGATGCTCGTGGCCAGCGCGCGGTCGTCCTCGACGATGAGCACCCGCATCGGATCAGTCGTTCGGTTCTTCGCGCAGCACCTTGCCGGTGACCGCATCGACGTTCACTTCCAGGCCGCGGCCGTTCGGCAGTTGCAGCTCGATCTCGTAGTAGGGCGCGCCCCGGCTGTTCATCTTGACCTCCACCTCCACCGCGCGGGCGCGGTAGCGCTTCTCGATCGACTCGATCAGGTCGGGCAGCGGCTGCAGCGTGCCGGGCGGCTTGATGCGGCTGCCGTCGGTGCTGAGCATGCGTCCGGTGTGCGCATCCGCGACGAAGCGCTGCTCGCGGCCGTCGGCCAGCTCGACCGTGATCTCGTAGACCTGCCGGCGGTCGCGCTGCTCCTCCAGCTCGGCGTGCTTGACGAGGCCGGGCTGCGCGGCGAGCAGCTGCCGCAGCACCGTGCCCATCGGCATCAGCCCGCCCGGCGGGCGGTTCTGCGCGCTCACCTCCAGGCCGGTGACGGCGTCGACATGCAGCTCCACCCGCTGGCCGTCCTTGTTCAGCAGCTTGATCTCGTAGTAGGGCCGCCCGCCCGGGCCGTTCTCGAGCTCGACGTCGAGCACGCGGCCCGCATGGGTGGCCTGCACGGCCGCCAGGATCTCCGCCAGCGGCTTGAACTTGCCCGCCTCGACCGCCCGCCGGGCCGAGTCGTGGTCGGCGGCCTGCACCGCCAGCGCAGGGCACAGCAGGGCGGCGGCGATGACGACGGACCGGAGCATCCACGCAAGCATAAGGGCAGCCCCTAAACGGCCGATGAACGGCGCGTTCAGGCGGCATTTAGGCGGCCTTTCGAACAATGGCCGCAGTCCAACACGGGAGAGAGCCGAGATGAAGCATTCCTTGTACAAGCTGGCCGGTACCTGCCTGGCCGCCGGCGCGCTGGCGGCCTGTGGCGGCGGGGGCGGCGGCGATGACGGCAGCGCGGCACCGCAGGCCCTGGCGACCTATGCCTCGGGCGCGGTGCACGGGCTGGGGCCCGTCCAGGTCAACGGTGCGCGCTACGACGAGACCGGCGCCACCGTCTACGACGAGGCGGGCGCCGCCGTTGGCGCCGGTGCGCTGGCGCTGGGCATGGTGGTCGAGGTGCATGCGGGCGAGCCCGTCACCTCGGCCGGCGGCGGGCAGGTCGCCCCCGCGTCGACGATCCGCTACCGCAGCGAGATCGAAGGCCCGGTCGCCAGCGTCGATGCCGGCGCCGGGGTGCTCACCGTCCTCGGCCAGCGCATCGGCGTGACGCCTTCGACGGTGTTCGACGACGACCTGCGCGGCGGCCTCGGCCGCGTGCGCGCCGGCGACGTGCTGGAGGTCTACGGCTTCCTGGATGCCGCGGGCGCCTACGTGGCCACGCGCATCGAGCGCGAGGACGGCGACGACCCGTACAAGCTGCGCGGCGCGGTGCAGGGCCTGGACACCGCGGCGCAGACCTTCCGCATCGGCGCGCTGACCGTCTCCTATGCCGGCCTGCCTGCCGCCGCCGCCGTGCTGGCCGACGGCGCCACGGTGCGCGTGGAACTGCGGTCCGCGCCCGATGCCGCCGGCCATTGGCCCGCCACGCGCGTCCAGGGCGCCGCCGCGGCGGCCGGCCTGCCCACCGGCCGGGTGAACTCGGAAATCGAAGGCGTGGTCACGGCTTACGCCGGCCCGGCGTCGTTCTCGGTGAACGGGGTGGCCGTCGACGCGAGCCAGGTGGCGCGCCTGCCCGCGGGCCTGGGCCTGGGCGCGCGGGTGGAGGTCGAGGGCACGCTGGCGGGCGGGGTGATCACCGCGCGCGAGGTGGAACTCGACGACGACCGCGACGCCGGCGAAGGCCTGGAGGTCAGCGGCGCCATCGAGCGTGTCGACGCGGCGGTGCCGTCGTTCGTCGTGCGCGGCATCGAGGTGCTGCATGCCGGCGCCCGCTTCGAGGACGGCACGGCGGCCCAGCTGGCCGTGGGCCGGCAGGTTGAGGTCACGGGCGTGCTGTCGGCCGACGGCAACACGCTGCAGGCCAGCGAAGTCGAGTTCGATTGAACCCACCGGCGCGGCGCGGAGGCTGCCGCAGACCCATCGATGAAGAAGGAAGCGCGATGAAAGCCAAGTTCGGAAAGATCCTCGCCACGGCCGCCGCCGGCCTGCTGCTGGCGGCGCCTGCGGTGATGCATGCGCAGTACGTGGGGCCCTCGGCCTCGCCGGAGCTGCGCCAGGTGGCCGCGGTGTTGAAGGAGGGGCGCGACGACCAGCGCGTGCGCCTGCAGGGCGTGCTGGTGCGCCACCTGGGCTCCGACAAGTACCTCTTCTCGGACGGCTCCGGCCAGATCCGCGTCGAGATCGACGACCACGTGTTCCCGCAGGCGCAGGTCAGCGAAACGACGCGGCTGGAGATCCAGGGCGAGGTGGAGAAGGACTTCCTGGAATCGCCCGAGATCGACGTCGAGCGGGTGGTGCTGCTGTCCGCGGCGCCCGGCGCCGCCGCGCCTGCCTCGGCGCCGGCACGCTAGGAGCCCGCGGGCCCATAGAGCATCTTCCCTCGGTACGCGGCCGTCGCCGCGCTCCATTAGCCTGCACAGCATTCTGCAATCCGCCTCAGAGGAGCCGGCCATGGGCTTTTCAGCCAGTGATGTGGTGCCCTTCACCCAGGCACGTGCCAACCTGTCCGAGTTGGCCGACCAGGCCAAGGCCGGCGCCGAGAAGATCATCACCAAGAACGGTGAAAGCTACTTCGCGCTGATCGATGCCGCGCGGCTGGACTACTACCACCGCCAGGAGCGCGAGCGCATCCACCTGCTGCTGATCGACGATGCCAGGCGCGGGCTGGCCGACATCGAGGCGGGGCGCATCTACGGCGCGGATGCTGCCATCGCCCAACTTCAGCAGCGACGCGCAGCCTCGGCCACCGGCAAGGCCGCCAAGAAGCGTGGCTGAGGATGTTTACCGGGTCAGCCGACCGCCAGTTCCGACGCCGTCAGCCACAGCCGCAGGTCGAACTCGAGCTGGTGGTAGTCGGGCGCCATGTGCGTGCACAGCGCGTAGAAGGCCTTGCCGTGGTCGGATTCCTTCAGGTGCGCCAGCTCGTGCACCACGATCATCCGCAGGAACGCGGCCGGCGCCTCCTTGAACAGGCTGGCGACGCGGATCTCGCGCTTGGCCTTCAGCCGGTTGCCCTGCACGCGGGCGACCGTGGTGTGGGTGCCCAGCGCGTGCCGGATCACCTGCAGCTTGTTGTCGTAGACCACCTTCGACAGCGGCTCGGCGTTGCGCAGGTACTGGCTGCGCAGGCCGGTGACGTAGTCGTACAGCGCGCGGTCGGTGCGCACCTCGTGCCCCTCGGGGTAGCGGCGCGCGAGCGACGGGCCGAGCGATCCGTCGTCGATGGCCCGGCGGACCTGGTCCAGCAGGTCGGCGGGGTAGCCGGCGAGGTACTTCAGCGGCGGCATGGCGGCGCTGCCCGCGCTCAGCGGCGCCCGCCGGGGCGCCGGGCCTGCGCGAGCGGCCGCTTGCCCTTGAGCTGCCGTTCGATCCCGTCGTTCAGGCGGCTGCGCAGGCCGATCACGTCGTCGACGTGGCCGTACACGCCGGGAAAGCGCAGGTCCAGCCACAGCCACAGCGTGCACAGGCGCAGCGCCTGCTCCATGCGGTCGAGCCGGCTGTGGCCGTCCACCTCGTCGAGGAAGGCGGGCCGGCCCGCCACGCCGGCGTTCGTGTGGTTGTGGGCCCAGTCCAGGTACTGCTGGACCTGCGTCGGCGTGCGCGTGTCGACCGGCGCCTGCGCGTAGATGAAGCGCTGCTTCAGCGGCAGCCGCCCGGCGTGCTGGTCGAGCTGCTCGGCCAGCTCCAGCATCTGCTCCAGCTCGGCCACCGCGAAGTGCGCGTCGTCGAGCCGCAGCTGGTCCATGAAGACGTCCAGCACCTCGCGCAGCCGCGTCTTGTTCATGCGCTGCGCGATGGTGTCGACGTGCCAGCCGTTCGGGGCCACCGGGGCCTTGAAGTCGCTGGGCGCCCGCGGCGTGCGGGGCAGCAGCTCCTTCAGCGTGCGCTGGGCCGAGGCCTCGGCATCCTTCAGCACGCCGACGAAACCCTCCTCGTGGATGCCGTAGCGGCCGGCGCGCCCGGCGATCTGGTGCACCTCGGAATCGGTGAGCGTGCGGTCGCCCTGGCCGTCGAACTTGGTCATGGTGCTGAACAGCACCCGGCGGATCGGCAGGTTGAGGCCCATGCCGATCGCATCGGTGGCCACCAGGATGTGCGATTCGCCCTGCGCGAAGCGCTCGGCCTCGCGGCGCCGCACCTCGGGCGGCAGTGCGCCGTAGATCACGCTGACCGGATGGCCGTTGGCGGCGATCTGGTCGCGCAGCATGAGCACGTCGCGGCGGCTGAAGGCCACCACCGCGTCGCCCAGCTTCAGCGAGGCCATCGGCACCGGCTGCGGCAGCAGCTCCACGTGCTGCTTGCGCTCGAAGTGGCGCACGGTGCAGCGTTCGCCGCACAGCCCGAGCAGGTTCTCGATCGCCTGCACCGCGTAGGCCGAGCAGATGATCACCACCTCCTTCGCCGGCACCGCGACGATGGCCTGCGTCCAGGCCCAGCCGCGCGCGCTGTCGAAGATCATCTGCGCCTCGTCGATCACGGCGACGTCGATCGGCTGCTGGGTGTTGACCATCTCGATCGTGCTCGACACCGCGCGGGCGCCGGGCGCCGGGACGTTCTCCTCGCCGGTCAGCAGCGAGCACGGCACGCCGCGCGCCACCAGCCGGTCGCGCCCCTCGAGCGCCAGCAGCCGCAGCGGGGCGAGGTAGGCGCCGTCGTGGGCCTGGGCCAGGCGCTCGAACGCGGCGTGGGTCTTGCCGCTGTTGGGCGGGCCGACGTACAGCGTGACGTTGCGCTGCAGCCGGCGCGCCTTCTCGAAGGTGTCGGGGTAGCCCTGGAAGGCGAGCTCGGTGTTCAGGCCCTCCAGCGTGTCGAGCTCGGCCGCCTGGTGCTCCCAGCGGTCCTGGGCACGGGTGCAGGCGGCCATCAGGTCCGCCATCGGCTGTGGCGTGGCGCATTCGGCCTGCAGCCGCGGCAGGAGCGAGGCGAGGTGGCGTGCACCGTGGGCACGGCTGCGGGCGATCAGCGCCTCCAGGTGCGCCAGCAGGGCCGGCGCCTGGGGATGCTGCGGCGCGGGCCCCAGCGCGGCCAGCAGCGCGTCGCGGTCGCCGCTGCGGTAGAACGCCCACACGCCGTCGGCCGACACCGGCACCCGGTACAGCACGGGGATCTGCCAGCCCGGCTCGCTCGGCTTGAGCGTCTGCCGCACGAGGCGCGTCCATTCGCCCGCGCGGCGTTGCACGCCCAGGGCCTCGAGGGCGGCGGTGCGTTCGAGCATCCGCGGGCGGGCATCGGGGGCGGTGCCCACGGCGGCGATGTGGGCGAGGGCGCTGTCCATCAGCGCCGGGGCGATCCAGCGGCTCGGGCGGGCGCCGGCCGCGGCCTTCTGCAACAACACCAGGCCCAGCTTGTCGAGGTGCTGCTCCAGGCCCGGGCTGCGTTCGTCGAGGTAGTCGGTGGGCTTGACCACCTGCGGCAGCGCGTAGGCGTGGTGGCGGATGGCCGACAGCTCGGCCTTGCCGATGTGGGCGGGCAGCCGCGCGGCGTGGCGCGGGTTGGGCAGGTTCAGGTGTTCTGGAGCGGCGGCGGTGGCCAGCGGGGCAGGGGAATTGGGCATCGAGAAGGGGTGCAGCGAAGCCCCCGAGTGTCTCAGGCATGGCGCTCCGATAATCGCGCATGACCGCAACACCCTCCACGGCCCCGGGCATCGCCCCGGCCGCCGGCGCTTCCACCGACTTCGGCACGCTGCCGCTGCCCCCCGCCACGCTGGAAAACCTGCAGCGCCTGGGCTACACCGCGATGACCCCCATCCAGGCCGCCACGCTGCCGCTCACGCTGGCGGGGCACGACCTGATCGCCCAGGCCAAGACGGGCAGCGGCAAGACCGCCGCCTTCGCGCTGGCACTGCTGGCCAACCTGAACCCGCGCCGCTTCGCGGTGCAGTCCCTCGTGCTGTGCCCCACGCGCGAACTGGCCGACCAGGTCACCCAGGAGCTGCGGCGCCTCGCCCGCGCCGAGGACCACATCAAGATCCTGACGCTGTGCGGCGGCAGCACGATGCGCCCGCAGCTCGCCAGCCTGGAGCACGGCGCGCACATCGTCGTCGGCACGCCGGGCCGCATCCTGGACCACCTGGAGCGCGGCAGCCTCGACCTGCAGGCGCTCAACACGCTGGTGCTCGACGAGGCCGACCGCATGCTGGACATGGGCTTCTTCGACGACATCGCCACCGTGGCGAAGCAGTGCCCCGCCCAGCGGCAGACGCTGCTGTTCTCGGCCACCTACCCCGAAGGCATCGCCAAGCTGAGCGCGCGCTTCCTGCGCGAGCCCAAGGAGGTGAAGCTGCTGTCGACCCACGCGGCGGGCAAGATCCGCCAGCGCTTCGTCGAGGTCGCCGAAGACCAGCGGCTGCATGCCGTGTCGATGCTGCTGAACCACTACCGGCCCGTCAGCACCATCGCCTTCTGCAACACCAAGCAGCAGTGCCGCGACCTGGTGGAGGTGCTGCGGGCGCAGGGCTTCGCGGCGCTGGAGCTGCACGGCGACCTCGACCAGCGCGACCGCGACCAGGTGCTGGTGCGCTTCGCCAACCGCAGCTGCAGCGTGCTGGTGGCCACCGACATCGCCGCGCGCGGCCTCGACATCGCGCAGCTCGAGGCGGTGATCAACGTCGACATCACGCCCGATCCGGCCACCCATACCCATCGCATCGGCCGCACCGGCCGCATCGACGAGGCCGGCTGGGCCTTCAGCCTGGCCAGCCTGGACGAGATGGGCCGGGTCGGGCAGCTGGAGACGGCGCTCGGCTTCACCACCGAATGGGAGCCGCTGGCGGCGCTGGCCGATGCGGATCCGGCGCATCCGCTGCGCCCGCCGATGCGCACGCTGCAGATCGTCGGCGGCCGCAAGGAGAAGATCCGCCCCGGCGACGTGCTGGGCGCGCTGACCAAGGACCTGGGCTACGCGGCGGCGCAGGTCGGCAAGATCAACGTCAACGAGTTCTCGACCTACGTGGCGGTGGAGGCCGGCATCGCGGCCGAGGCCCTGCAGCGCCTGTCGGCCGGCAAGATCAAGGGCCGCAGCGTGAAGGTGCGGCTGCTGGGGGATTGAGGGGCACGCGCCGGCCGGGCGTCAGAACAGGTAGCTGAACTTCAGCGTACCGGCGTTGGCGTGGTAGCCGTGGGCGTGCTCCCCGGTGTACTCGAGCTTCAGGTCGACGGCCTGCGCGGTGTACAGGTTGGCGCCGATGCGCAGCTTCAACCGGGTCGAGGGCAGTTCCGCGGTGGAGCGGAAGGCGCCGGCTTCGGCCGCTGCGCCGCTGAAGCGGGATTGCGCGCTCCAGTCGTTGCGGCTGTAGTTCGTGAACCCCACCGCCACCAGGCCGCGCAGGCGCATGCCGTTGGCCAGGTCCAGGCGCTTGCCCACCTCGAGCATCGGCGACACCGCGAACACCGTGTCGCTTTCCGACCGGACGAGC
The DNA here is from genome assembly GCF_036621135.1 of Aquincola agrisoli. Lineage (NCBI taxonomy): Bacteria > Pseudomonadati > Pseudomonadota > Betaproteobacteria > Burkholderiales > Sphaerotilaceae > Aquincola > Aquincola agrisoli. The sequence goes on along the minus strand of NZ_JAZIBG010000025.1, from coordinate 99,548 downwards.
AGGCCGAGTTCGTCGGCACCGGTCTCCTGGTACCCCCCGGTGCGCAGCCGCGTTGCATGCACGTCGACGTAGGGCTTCAGGTACCAGCTGTCGAGCGTCACATGGCGCGAGATCCGGCCGTGCAGCCCGACATGCGTCGCGTCGAAGCTGCCCTCGGCGGTGGCCCTGTCGGTGCCGAGCGTGATCTGGCGCCGGCTGTCGTAGCTGCCGCGGCCGATGTTGACGGCGCCCGAGAACAGCCAGTCGCCGACCTCGCGCTTGGCCACCAGCCCCGCCGTCACGCCGTGGCCGCTGACGGCGTGGGCCATGCCGGTCGTCAGCCGGCTCGTGTCGTAGCCGAACGACCCGCCGATGAACCAGCCGTTCCCCAGGCCGCGCTGGCCGCCGAACTGGACCTGGTAGTTCTCCTGGGCGTAGCCGAGCGGCTTGCCGCTGCCGCTGCGGTGCACACGCTGGCCATCGGCGCGCGACCACAGGCAGTCGCGCTCGCGCAGCGTGCCGTCGCCGCCCTCGAACTGCGGACAGCTGTTCATCCGCTCGACGAAGCCGATGCTGCCCACGTGGATGGCCGTGCCCACCGATTGCGATGCCTCGTTGCCGAGCCGGTCGAGCTGGTCCGCGTAGCCCTGCGCCGACGGCAGTGCGCCCACCTGCGCGTAGTGCTTCGCCATCGTGTCCGACAGCCCGGGCACGAAGCCGGCCTGCAGGTGGTCGGCGACGGCACGCTGGGCGCCGCTCAGGCGCTGGGCCGCCGCCACCTGGGAAAACCGGGCGAACGGCGTGACGGTGATCGCGTTGCCGGAGGTGTCCACCATGTAGGTGAAGAGCTGCGCCGCGGAGTCGTCGCGCACCGTGACCGACGGGTCGACCGACAGCGTGCCGGCGGACAGCACCGTGACGGGCTTGGGCGCCATCGTCGCCGCCGTCAGCGAGATCACGCCCCCGGTCAGCGCCGCACTGCCGCTGACGACCAGCTTGCCGCCCACCTGGTTCTGAAAATCGACCCGGCTGTGCAGGGTGCCGGAGCTGACCAGGTTGCCGGTCAGCCGGCTGTCGGCCATCTGGTCGTAGTTGGCGCCCCAGATGTTGATCGTGCCCTGGTTGTTCACCTTCGAGATGGTGCTCTGGTCGTTGGTCGCCCACAGGGCCTGGTTGTCCAGCGTGCCGTTCGGGCCGAGGTTCAGGTTGCCGTAGATCTGGCCGAGGGCGGTGGTGTTGTGCACGTCGACCGAGGTGCCGCGCGCTTCCACCGCGGTGCCATTGGTGTTGGCGATGAACCAGGTGTTGTTGAGCGTGCCGTGGCCGTTGCCCGAGAACACGATCGCCGGGGCGCTCGAATTGCCCCACACGGTGTTGTAGCTGTTGACCGTGGCGGTGCCGGTGTTGCCGGCCTGGCCGTCGGCGTTGACGAAGATCGCGCTCGAGCCGGCGCCGGTGGCCTGCACGTAGCTGTAGTTGTTCACCACCACGTTGCCCGAGTTGCCCGAGCCGCCGGCCGTGCCCATCAGCAGGCCGGTGTCGCTGCTGGCGACCAGGCCGCCGCCGCCGCCCACGCTCTGCGCAAAGATGGCATGCGCGTTGGCGCCGGTGGTGCGCACCCAGGCCGACTGGTAGACGTTGACGCTGACGTCGCCACCGGTGCCGTCGGAGGCGGTGTTGGCGGTGAACTTCGGGCCGGTGGCGCTGGCCGCGGCCGTCGACAGGTCGCCCGCCAGCAGGCCGCCGCCGCCGATGCTCTGCGCGATGATGCCGTATGCGCCGCCGCCGGTGGTCATCAGGTCGTTGGAGTGGTCGTTCGGCCCGTTGATGCCGACCGACACGCGCACTTCGCCGCCGTTGCCCACCATGGCATTGCCGCCGAAAAACGCATTGCCGCTCGCCGGCGCGCCGAGGATGGCGCCGCCGCCGCCGCCGATGCTCTGCGCGACGATGCCGTGCGAGTTGGTGCCGGCGGTCGATACGTCGGCGGCATCCACTTCCACCAGCGAGCCGTTGCCGCACCCCGCGGCCTTGCGGCCGGTGGCGCCGCAATTGGCCTCGCCGTCGTCGCCGCCGATGTGCAGCGTGATCACCGCGGGCGTGAAGTCCACCGGCAGCAGCGGCACATCGCTCTGGCCCTGCCCGCCGCCGGTGTTGGGCACCGTCGCCCCGAGCATGCCCACGCCGCCGCCGCCGCCGATGCTGTGGGCCAGGATGCCTGCCGAGGCGTTGCCGCGGGTCACGATGGCGGCGTGGGTCCGGTCGGTGAACTGCACCGTCACGTTGCCGCCATCGCCGTTGGAGCCGCCGTCGCCGCCGAGCTGGAAGTTCACCGCCTCGATCTGCTGCCAGCTCGAGGCGGTGGCGCCGCCCTTGCCGCCGCCGCCGCCCACGCTCTGCGCAAAGACGCCGGCGGAGAACGCACCGTCGGTCTCGATGCTGCCGTTGTTGATGACGGTCACCAGGCCGCCCTCGCCGGCCGAGCCGCCCTTGCCGCCGATGCCGAAGGCGGCCGAGAAGCTCTTGCCGTCGGCGTTCTTGAAGCCCTGCGGGTTGTTGCTCGCCTGCGCCGCGCCGCCGTCGCCGCCGCCGCCGCCCACGCTTTGTGCGTAGATGCCTTCGGAGCCGGGCGACAGCGTCAGGATCTGCGCGCTGCCTGCGTTCACGACGCTCACCGCGTTGCCGTCGCCGCCGGCACCGCCCTTGCCGGCGTTGGCACCGCCGACGTCCAGGCTGGTGATCTTCATCGGGTTGGGCTCCGGCTCGGGGAACGGCGCGCCGGGCGGGTTCTGCTCGACGTAGTTCTGGAACGCGGTCGTCATGCTCTTGAGTGCGCCGTCCCCGATCAGCTGGTCATGCGCGAAGCCGTAGATGCCGTCGCTGTACTTCGTCACGTTGGTGCCGATGCCGACCGTGCCGGCGAGGTAGTCGGTCACCGTCAGCTCGGGGTCGGTGCCGCCGCCCGCCGTGGCACCGCCGCCGCTGCCGCCGCCGCCGCCGATGCTCTGGGCGTAGATGGCCGCCGAGGCCGCACCGGTCGTCATGATCGCGCCGGTGTTGTTGACGTTGACCGTGCCGCCGTGGTTGCCGCTGCCGCCCGCGCCGCCGATGCCGATGTTGACCGAGACCGTGCCGCCGGAGCCGCCTGCGTTGCCCGCGGCGCCGGCGCCGCCGCCGCCGCCCACGCTCTGCGCGAAGATGCCGTTCGACAGGTTGCCCATCGTCAGGATCGAGCCGCCGGTGTTGTTGACGGTCACGTCGCCGCCGATCCCGCCGCTGCCGCCCACGCCGCCCATCGCCAGCGAGAACTCCACGGCCTTGTTGTCGCTCAGCAGGGAGGCGGTGTCGGTCTTGCCGAGCCCGCCCATGCCGCCGCCGCCGCCGATGCTCTGCGCGACGATGCCCGAGGCCCAGAAGCCCTGGGTCATCATGAAGCCGGTGTTGTCGGCCAGCACGCTGCCGCCGACGCCGCCCGTGCCCCCGTTGCCGCCGACCACGACGTGCGCGTTGACGTTGGAGTTCTCCACGCCGATGCTGCGGTTGCCGGCATCGCCGCCGTCGCCCCCGCCGCCGCCCACGCTCTGGGCGAACAGCCCGTTCGACGCCCCGCCCTGCGTGATGATGGAGCCCGCGTTGGTGCCGTGCACGCTGCCGCCGTCGCCGCCCGTGCCGCCGATGCCGCCGATCGTCACGGTCATGTTGACAGACGGTGTATCCGGCATGGTCACGGCCTGCAGCGTCTCGGTCCAGCTGGCGCCGCCGTGGCCGCCGCCGCCGCCCACGCTCTGCACGCTGATCGCGGCCGAGTTGGCGGCCAGCGTGTTGATCTGGCCCTGGTTGTAGGCGACCACCGGGCCGGCATCGCCGCCCTTGCCGCCGTTGCCCCCCACCGCGCTCGCCATCGTGATCTGGCCGCCCACGGTGACCGACGACGCAGCGCCGCCGGCACCGCCGCCGCCGCCGATCGCCTGCGCATCGATGCCGCGCGAGTGCTGGCCTTCGGTCTGGATCACGCCGTAGTTGTTGGCGGTGACCTGCGTGTAGACGGTGCCGCCGGTGTCGCGCGTGACCGCGTCGCCGCCCTTGCCGCCCACGCCGCCGATGGACAGCGACACGAAGCCGCCGATCGCCGAGGCACTGGCGCTGCCGCCCACGCCGCCGCCGCCGCCGATGCTCTGCGCCAGCATGCCGGCCGACCGCAGGCCCTTGCTGGAGATCACGGCGCCCGGCGTCAGCACCTGGCTGTCGGGATCGATCGAGCCGTTCTGCACCTGGACCTGCCCGCCGTCGCCACCCTGCTCGGCATTGCCGCCGAGCGAGATGGCCACGGGCGACAGCGTCGAGACCCGGACGCTGGCGCCGTTGCCGCCGCCGCCGCCGATGCTCTGCGCGATCACCACCGTGGCGTCGTCGCCGGTGGTCCTGATCAGCGCATGGCCGTTGCCGTCGCTGCGGTCGTCGGTCTCGACGACGACCAAGCGGCCGGCGCCGGCCGCACCGCCGTTGCCGCCCTTGACGCCGAAGGCCGAGCCGGCGCCGGCGCCATTGCCGCCCGAGCCGCCCACGCTCTGCCCGACGATGGCCGAGGCGCCGTAGTCCGACATGCTGATGCTCGTGCCGCTGGTGTACACCGCGACGAGGTTGCCGCTGCCCGCGGCCCCGCCGCCACCGCCGGACCCGGGGCCGAAGCTGCCGTTGCCGCTGCCGCCCGATCCGCCCTGGCCACCGAGGCTCTGCACCAGCACGCCGGCCGACACGAACGAGGACGCGGCCTGGGCGGCCGGATTGTTCGGGTCCACGATGATCGTGGCGGCCGTGCCGGCGCCATCCACGCCCCGCCCGGTGAGGGTGGCCGTGGTGGCCAGGGAGACGGTCGCCGTGCCCCCCGAGCCGCCCGCGCCGCCGACGCCGCCCTTGGCGCTGTTGTATTCGGCGCTGGCTTCGGCACCATCGCCGCCGTGCCCACCCTGGCTCACCACCACGATGCCGGAGCCGCTGGAGGTGATGGCGCCGGCGGTCGCGCCGACCGACAGGTAGAGGATCGAGCCGCCGTCCCCGCCGGCCCCGCCGGCCTTGCCGGTCGCGGAATCCGACGATGTCGCGGCGCCGCCGCCGGGGCCGCCCCCGTTGCCGCCGGACGAGCTGATCTGGATGGCGGCCGGCGCCAGTGCGCTGCCGTTGTAGGCCGAGCTGTTGGTGATGCTGTCGGCGTTGTTGTGCAGGGTGATGACCCCGCCTGTGCCCCCGTCGCCGTTGGCGCCGCTCGATCCGAAGTTGCCGCCGTTGCCGCCGGTGCCGCCCTGGCCCCCCGATGCGATCACCTGCACCGTGGCCGTGCTGCCGTTGCCGCTGGTCGCGGAGCTGCCGGGATCGAACCCCAGGGTCAGCGTGCCGGCCGCGCCGCCCGCCGCGGCGGCGCCGCCGTTGTGCCAGACGGGGGCCAGGCCGCCGCCGTGCGCATCGCCGCCCTTGCCGCCCGAACCGCCGTTGGCGCGGACGAGCAGCGCGGCATGGCTGCCATCGCCGGCCAGGGCGGTGCCGGCGGCGTACTGCAGGGTCTGGGCGCCGCCGGTCGGGGCCGCCGGCGCATCGCCGCCGGTGCCGCTGCCGCTGAAGGCGCAATCAGGGTCGGGCGAATGGCAGGAACCGTTCGCGCCGGCGGCACCCGGTCCGCCCGAACTGTCTTCCACCACGGCCACCGCCGCGGCCAGGGGCGCCGCGGCGAGCGGGCGCGCGGTGGGCGCCTTCCGGGCCTTGGCCTTGGCCTTCGCCGCCGCGGAAGAGGCCGCGGCCAGTGCCGGCTGGGCGGCGGCCGGGGCGGCCGCGGCATGTGCGGCGTACAACAACAGGCCGGCCGAAGAAACCGCCAGGCACTGCCTCAACGGCAGGTGCAGCGGGTGGAGTCGGAAACGCGCGGGAAGGCATGGGAAAGCAGGCATCGCAGGCTCGCTGGTGGGGGCGAAGATCGGGTGGGCGCGTGGTCGAGCGCAGGGCTCGCCGAGCGATGAACGATGCTAGGCAGGCCTGCCCGCCGCAGCAATTTCCCTGCGTCTCAAGACTGTTCTGTGCGTCTCAGGCGCGATCGATCCCCGGCGGGCCTGCCGGCCGGCCGCCGCGGCGCGGCCGGGCTTCACCGGGCCGTCAGGCCGGCAAGGGCTCCGCGGCAGCGGACCGCTCCTCGATCCACGCCTCCAGCTCGTCCGCCGGCACGGGCCGCGAGATCAGGTAGCCCTGCATCACCGGGCAGCCTTCGCCGGCCACGAAATGGCGCTGCGCCTCGGTCTCGACGCCTTCGGCCACCACCGTCATGCCGAGCGACTTGCCGATGCGCAGCACCGACACCGTCAGCGCGCGGGCCATCTCGTCGTGCTCGATGTCCTGCACGAAGCTCTTGTCGAGCTTGAGCTCGCGGATCGGCAGGCGGTGCAAGTGGCTCAGGCTCGAGTAGCCGGTGCCGAAGTCGTCGAGCGAGACCTGCACGCCCAGCGCATGCACGGCCTGCACGGTGGCCAGCACCAGCGGGTCGGGGTTGAGCATCACGCCTTCGGTCATCTCCACCGTCAGGTCGACCGGCGCCAGCCCGTGCCGCTCTAGCAGCTGCCCGATGAACTCCGGCAGGGCGGTGTCGAGGAAGTTGCTCGCCGAGAGGTTCACCGCCACGTGCGGCACCCGCACGCCGCGGCGGCGCCAGCCTGCCATCTCCCGGCAGGCCCGGTCGAGCACCCATTGGCCGAGCTGGCGGATCAGCCCGCATTCCTCGGCCAGCGCCACCAGGCGCAGCGGCGGCACCGCGCCCAGCGTCGGGTGGTTCCAGCGCAGCAGCGCCTCCACGCCCTGCAGCAGGCCGTCGGTGCTGGCCACCTGCGGCTGGTAGTGCAGCTGCAGCCCGCCGCCGGCGCCCAGCGCGGCGCGCAGGTCCGTCTCGAGCATCGCGCGTTCGTGCGCGGCGCGGTTCAGCTCGGCGCTGAAGAAGCGGAAGCCGCCGCGCTCCTGCGTCTTGGCCTGGTACATCGCCATGTCGGCATGGCGGATCAGCGTGTCGATGTCGGTGCCGTCTTCGGGGAACAGCGCCACGCCCACGCTGGCGCCCGGATGCAGCGTCACGCCCGCGACGGCCACCGGCTTGGCCACCGCGGCGACCAGCCGCTCGACCGCGGTGACCGCGCGGTCCGCGCCGCACTGCGGCAGCACCACGACGAACTCGTCGCCCGAGAGCCTGCCGACGATGTCGCTGGTGCGGGCGATGCCCTGCAGCCGGCGGGCCAGCTCGGTCAGCAGGCCGTCGCCCACCGTATGGCCGTAGGTGTCGTTGACCTGCTTGAAGCGGTCGAGGTCGACGAACACCACCGCCAGCGGCGAGCCGGTGCGCTGCGCGTCGTGCAGCGCACGTTCGGTCTTGGCGCGCAGCAGCGCCCGGTTGGGCAGGCTGGTCAGCGTGTCGTAGAAGGCCAGCTGGTGGATGTGCTCCTTGGTGCGCTCGCGCTCCAGGATCAGCGCGCACAGGTGCAGGCTCAGGTCGACCAGCCGGCGGTGCAGCACGCTCGGCTCGCCGGGGGTGCGGTAGTAGAAGGCGAAAGTGCCCATCACCTGCCCGTCGCTGCTGCGGATGGGGTTGGCCCAGCAAGCGGCGATGCCGAGCGGGCCGGCGATCTCGCGGTAGCGGTTCCAGCGCTCGTCGGTCGCGATGTCGGCCGCCATCACCGGCTCGTTCAGCCACGCCGCGGTGCCGCAGGAGCCGTGGTCGGGCCCGATCGGCTGGCCGTCGATCCACTGCGTGAAGGCTTCCGGCATGCGCGGCGCGGCCAGCGGGCGCAGGCGGTTGTCCTCGTCGACCGTCATGATCGAGGTCAGCGCCTCGGGCGCGATGCGCTCCACCTCGCGGCACAGCAGCATCAGCAGGTCGTGCATCGGCACCTCGCGCACCATGGCGTCGAGCACGCGGTACTGCAGCACCTCGTGCAGCTTGGTGTGGGTGATGTCCGTCAGCACGGTCACGAAGTTGCACAGCCGGCCCTGCACGTCGTGTACCGGATTGACCGCCACCGAGACCCAGCGAGGCCGGTGGTCCCGGGTGTAGGTCAGCATCTCGGCGCTGTGGCTGCGGTCGTCGAGCGCCGGATCCTGGATGGCCGCCAGCGTCGACGGGTCGGTATGGGGCCCCGCCAGCACATCGCCCGGCCGGCGGCCGAGCAGCTCGTGCATCTCGTAGCCGAACATGCGGGTGCAGCCGGCGTTCGCGAAGATGATGCGGCGGCGCTCGTCCGCGACGATCACCGCGATGTCGCTCTCGTTGACGGCCATGGACAGCAGCCGCTGGGGGTCCTGCCGTGGGTCTCCCGCTCGTGCGTCCTGCGTGGACATCTGGAAATTCATCGATGGATCCCTGGCGAGGGCGGATGGTCTGCGACGGGGGCTGCCCGGCCCCTGCGCGCAGGGGCCGATAAGGGCGCCGGAAGCCCTGCTGTTTTTCGGTTGCGGGCGGGCGGGCTTGAGGTCTACTGCGGCGCGCGATGTCCTTCCTGCTGTCCATGTTGCACCCCGCAAAACGCCGTGTCGCTGCCGCGGCCGTCCTGCCGGTCGTGCTGGCCGCCTGTGCCAGCGCGCCCGAGATCCCGCCGTCGCTGTACGAACGCCTCGGCGGCGCCCCCCGGGTCGACCTCGTGGCGGCGCGCACCGTCGACCGTGCCGTCGCCGACCCGCGCACGCGGCGCGGCTTCGAGGGCGTGCACCTGGTCACGCTGAAGCAGGGCCTGGCCTGGCAGCTGTGCCAGGTGTCGGGCGGCGTTTGCGCCCCCGGGGGCGAGGCGATGGCCGATGCCCACAATGGCCTCCAGATCACCGATGCCGAGTTCGACGCGCTCGTCACGCTCCTGCGCCAGGAGCTCGATCGCGCCCACGTGCCGCCATCGGCCAAGAACGAATTGCTGCGGCAGCTGGCGCCGGCGAGGCAGGGCGACGTCGCCAGGGCGGCGCCCCGTGGCTGAGCGGCGGCTGCACTTGCGCCGGCGGGCCGACGGTGCCGTGCTGGCGGCCGCCATGCTGGCAGGCGCGGCGTCGGCGGCGCCAGTGACGGTCACCGTCACGGACTCGGCGGGCAAGCCGCTGCAGGAGGCGGTGGTGTATGCGCTGGTCAAGGGCCAGCCGCAGCAGACCACCACCGCCACCGCCGAGATCGGCCAGCGCGACAAGCAGTTCCAGCCGCACGTGACCGTGGTGCAGACCGGCACCTCGGTGAGCTTTCCCAATTTCGACACGGTGCGCCACCACGTCTATTCGTTCTCGCCCGTGCGCACGTTCGAGCTGAAGCTCTACGCCGGCACGCCGGCCAAGCCGGTCGTCTTCGACAGGCCCGGCACCGCCGCGCTCGGCTGCAACGTGCACGACCGCATGACGGCCTGGGTGCATGTCGTCGACACGCCCCTCTTCGCCAAGACCGACGCGCAGGGCCAGGCCAAGCTGGAGCTTCCAGCGGGCAGCCACCTGCTGCGCGCCTGGCACTTCAGCCAGCCCGGCACCGCGCTGCCGGCCGAGGTGCCGCTGCAGGTGGGCGGCACGCCGGTGCGTGCGGCGGTGCAGATCGCCGCCGGGGGCTGAGCTGCCATGCCTGCCACGCCATCGTCCCCGGGCCTGCTGCGCAGGCTGACGCAGCCGTTCACCCGGCGCCTGCAGTGGCGCATCGTGGTGCTGTTCGTCGGCCTGCTGCTGGGGGTGCAGCTGGCCAGCTTCATGACGATCCGCGGCAACCTCGAAGGCAATGCGGCCCGCCACATCGACCAGGAGCTGCAGACCGGCGAGAAGGTGCTGCGCCGCCTGCTGGCCGCCAACGCGCAGAACCTGTCCGAGGCGTCCAGGGTGCTGGCGGCCGACTTCGGCTTCCGCGCGGCCATCGCCAGCGGCGACCGGGACACGCTGGCCGACGTGCTCGACAACCACAGCGCCCGCATCGGTGCCGAGGTGGCGCTTTTCGAGGACGTGCAGCGCCGGCTCGTGGCCTCCACCGCCGCGGGCAGCGAGGCGCTGCCCATGCGGGCGCCGTCGTCGGGAGGCAGCACCATCGGCGTGTTCAAGGGAAGGCCCTTCCAGCTCGTCACCGTGCCGGTGCGGGCGCCGCAGGTCATCGGCTACGTGTCGATGGGCTTCCCGATCAACTGGGCCGTGCTGCAGGATGTCGAGCAGATCGCCGGGCTGCGCACCGCGCTGGCGATCCGCGCGGCCGGCGGCGGCTGGCAGGTGCTGCCCGCAGCGGACGGAGCGGCGCCCTCGGCCCCGCCGATCGACACCGCGGCATTGGCGCGCCAGCTCACGCCCGGGCACCCCGGAGCGATCCTGCTGGACGGCGGCCTGTACAGCGCACGCATCGTCACGCTCGCCGACGCGCCGGGCAACGAGGCGGCCGTGATCCTGCTGCAGTCGGTGGACGAGGCGGTCGCACCGTTCCGCAGCCTGCAGCTGATCCTGCTGGCGATCAACGCGGCCGGGCTGGTGGTGTTCGCGATCGGCAGCATCGTCACCGCCCGCACCATCACGCGGCCGCTGCAGAGCCTGTCGCGCATGGCCGAGCGGCTGGGCGCCGGCGACTATTCGGAGCCGGTGGCCGTTCGCGCGCGCGACGAGGTGCGCGACCTGGCCCGCTCGTTCGAGGCGATGCGCCAGGGCATGCAGCAGCGCGAGGCGCAGATCCGCCGCCTGGCCTACTGGGACACGCTGACCGGCCTGCCCAACCGCGCGCAGTTCCACGACACGCTGGGCGGGCACCTGCGGCGCGACACGCCGCTGTCGGTGCTGATGCTCGACCTCGACCGCTTCAAGCATGTGAACGACGTGCTGGGCCACGCCTTCGGCGACCGGCTGCTGCGCCAGATCGCCGGGCGGCTCACCGCGGGCGGCCTGCGGCAGCACGACATGGTCGCGCGGCTGGGCAGCGACAAGTTCGCCGTGCTGCTGCCCCACACCGACGTCGACATCGCGCGCGACGTGGCGGTGCGGCTGCGCCGCATGCTCGAGCAGCCGCTGACGCTCGACGACCACACCATCGACGTCAGCGCGGGCATCGGCATCGCGGTGCACCCCGCGCACGGCAAAGAGGCGGACCAGCTGATGGTGCGTGCCGAGATGGCGATGTACGCGGCCAAGTCGCAGCCGCTGCACGAGGGCGGCGTGACGCTGTACGACCCCGGCATCGACTCCTCCAGCGAGGCCTCGCTGTCGCTGCTGACCGAGCTGCGCGCCGCGGTGGCGCAGGACCAGCTGCGGCTCTTCCTGCAGCCGAAGATCGCGATGGACACCGGGGCGGTCGTCGGGGCCGAGGCCCTGGTGCGCTGGCAGCATCCGGTGCGCGGCATGATCCCGCCGATGCAGTTCATCCCGTTCGCGGAGCAGACCGGCTTCATCCGCGAGCTGACGGGCTGGATGATCGAGCGCTGCTCGATGCGCTACGCCGAGCTGCAGCGCCAGGGCATCGACCTCAAGTTCGCGATCAACCTCTCGACGCGCGACCTGCTCGACCAGAACCTGCCGGCCAAGATGGAGCGGCTGTTCTCGCGCGGCGGCGTGCGGCCCCAGGCGCTGTGCCTGGAGATCACCGAGAGCGCGATCATGGACGACCCCCAGCGCGCGCTGCAGACGCTGCAGCGCCTGCATGCGATGGGGCTGCGCCTGTCGATCGACGATTTCGGCACCGGGTATTCGTCGCTGGCGTACCTGAAGCGCCTGCCGCTGCACGAGCTGAAGATCGACCGCAGCTTCGTGATGGCGATGGAGACCGACCGCGCCGACCTGAAGATCGTGCGCTCGACCATCGACCTGGCGCACAACCTCGGGCTGACCGTCTGCGCCGAGGGCGTCGAGAACACGCAGACCTGGGCCCTGCTCAAGGCCCTGCGCTGCGACGAGGCCCAGGGCTACCTGATGGGCAAGCCGATGCCCGAGGCCGTGTTCGCGGAATGGCTGACCGACTGGGCGGCGCCGCAGGCGCGCCTGCGCACCGAGTTCGCGCCGTTCATTTGACGGGCTGCACCGGCGGGTGCCAGGGGTCGACGTGCGTCATCACGTGCAGCACCGGATGCGCCGCCATCACGCGGTCGTGCACCGCCACCGCAATGGCATGGCCCGCCTCGACGGTGAGCGAGGCATCCACTTCCAGGTGCAGGTCGACCACCAGCAGGTCGCCCATCCGGCGGGTGCGCAGGTCGTGCACGGCCCGAACGCCCGGCGTCGCGGCGGCGGTGGCGCGCAGCGCCTCGACCTCGGTGGCGTCGGCGCCGCGGTCCATCAGGTCGGACAGGGCGTTCCAGCCGAAGCGCCAGCCCATGCGCGCCACGAGGAAGCCGACGATGGCCGCGGCGACCGGGTCGAGCAGCGGGTGGCCGAGCAGGTTGCCCACGATGCCCGCGGCCACCACCAGCGACGACGCGGCGTCGGAGCGGGCGTGCCAGGCATTGGCGGCCAGCAGGCTGGAGCGCAGCCGCTTCGCCACGCCCAGCAGGTAGCGGAACAGCAGCTCCTTGGCCGCCAGCGTGAGCAGGGCCATCCACAGCGCCGCCACGTGCACGCGCGGTATGTCGGCCGGCGCCTGCAGCTTGCCCAGCGCCGCCCACAGCAGGCCGGCCCCCACGGCCAGCAGCAGCCCGCCGAGCACCAGCGAGCCGGCATTCTCGAAGCGGGCATGGCCGTAGGGATGGTCCGCATCGGGTGCCTTGCGGCCGTGGTGGCCGGCGATCAGCACGACGAAGTCCGAGAGCAGGTCCGACAGCGAATGCATCGCGTCGGCGATCAGCGCCTGCGAATGCGCCAGCATGCCCACGGCCAGCTGCAGCGCGGTCAGCACGACGTTGACCCCCACGCTCACCCAGGTGCTGCGGCTGGCGGCCGCGGCGCGGCCTTCGGGATCGTTCTGCATGCGTGCAGCTTAGTGCAGTGCGCTGCGACGCCCTGCGGCGGTGCAGCGCCGCCCATAATCGGCGCCTCCCTGGGCGCCCGCGATGGGCAAGCCGCTTGCATGGATGTCGGCCTTGGCGAGGAGTTCACATGCCTGATTGGGGCCGGTCCGTTTCCTGGATCATTGCAACCGTTCTGTTCCTGGCGGCCGCGCCGGCCGATGCGCTCACCCTGCGGGTGGCCAGCCGCGGCGACGTGCTGTCGATGGACCCGCACTCGTTGTTCGAGTCGCTGCAGATGGGTTTCCTGTCCAACGTGTACGAGCCGCTGCTGACGCGCGACAAGGACATGCGGCTGGCGCCGGCGCTGGCCACGGCGTGGGAACAGCGCAAGCCGAACGTCTGGCGCTTCACGCTGCGCCGCGGCGTGCGCTTCCACGACGGCCAGCCCTTCGATGCGGACGACGTGGTCTTCTCGTTCGCCCGCATCGCGAGCGATGCCTCGGACCTGCGCAGCACGGTCGCCGACATTCGCGAGGTGCGCAAGGTCGATGCCTACACCGTGGACATCGAGACCACGCGCCCGCAGCCGGTGCTGCCCGAGATGCTGCCGGTCGTCTTCATCATGAGCCGCGCCTGGTGCGTCGAGGTGGGCGCCGAGCGGCCGGTCGATCGCCGCAGCCGCCGCGAGAACGCGGCCAGCCTGCGGGCCAGCGGCACCGGGCCCTACCGGCTGGCCCGCCGGGAGCCTGGCGTGCGCACCGCACTGGTCCGCCACGCCGCGTGGTGGGGCACGCGGCAGGGCAATGTGGAGGACGTCGCCTTCATGCCCATCGCGTCGGACGCCGCCCGCCTGGCGGCCTTGATGTCGGGCGAGGTCGACTGGATCGATCCGGTGCCGCTGCAGGACGTCGAGGCGCTCCGTGCGGCCGGGTTCAAGGTGCTGCAAGGGCCGGAACTGAGGACGATCTTCCTCGGCATGGACCAGCACCGCGACACCCTGCTGTTCGGCCAGGCCGATGGCAACCCCTTCCGCGACCCGCGTGTGCGCCGCGCCATCTACCAGGCCATCGACGTGCAGGCGATCCACGACCGCGTCATGCGGGGCGCCTCGGTGCCGGCGGGGCTGGTGGTCGGCCCCGGCGTGCGGGGCTACCCCCCGACGCTCGACCAGCGCCTGCCCTACGACGTCGAAGCGGCCAGGACGTTGCTGGCCCAGGCGGGCCACGCGCGGGGATTCGACGTCGGGCTGCACTGCCCGAACGACCGCTACGTCAACGATGCGGCGATCTGCCAGGCGGTGGCCGCGCAGCTCGCGCGCATCGGCGTGCGCGTGGCGCTGCATGCGGAGAGCAAGTCGATCTGGTTTCCGCGCTTGCTGCGCCGTGACACGAGCTTCTACCTGTTCGGCTGGGTGCCGCCGACGCTCGACGCCCACAACGCCCTGTTCAACCTGGTGGCGACGCCCGGCGAGCAAGGCCGGGGACAGTACAACGCCGGCGGCTACAGCAACCCGGAGATCGACCGCCTCACCGCCCGCATCGACAACGAACTCGACCCCGCGCGGCGCGACGCGATGCTGCGCGACGCGCTGCGCCTGCACCGCGACGACATCGGCCACATCCCCCTGCACCAGCAGACGCTGGCCTGGGGCACGGTGAAGCGCCTGAGCGTCAGGCAGCTGCCCGATGGCGTGATGCGTTTCGACTGGGCCGTGCTGGCCGACCGTTGACGGCGCGGCGGCGGGCTCAGCGCAGCGCGCGCAGCCACCGGCCGAAGCTGCCGAGATCGCGCGTGGATGCGCCGGCCGGGCCCCAGGCCAGGGCGCCGTGCGCCTTCGAATCGCTCGGGCTGAAGCCGAAGTGCTTTCGGAACGCGGTGCTGAAATGTGCCGCACTCTTGAAGCCGTAGGTATCCGAGATGCGGCCCAGGTGGATGCGCCCGTCGGCGTTGCACAGCAGCTCGTGGATGTGGTTCAGCCGGCGCTCCTTGACGTAGGCCGCGACGCCGCCGAGCGGCTCGAACAGGCGGTAGAGTGTCGCGCGCGACAGCTTCAGCGCGCTGGCGATGTCCTGCGGGCTCAGGTCCGCGTCCTTCAGGTGCATTTCGATGTAGCGGCAGACCTGGCGCAGCAGCGTGACCTCCGCGGCGCCACGCGCTTCGGCGAGCCGCGCCGCGTCGGGCGCGATGCAGGCGGCGATCATCTGCACGGTCGGCTGCCAGAGGGACGCCGCTTCCGCGACCGACAGGCTCGGCAGCAGCTGCGCAAGCGATTGAAGGTGGCTGCGCAGCAGCATCGCGAGCGCGCCGGCGGGCACGAAGCCGTGCACGTCGAGCGGCCGCGGCAGGGCTTCGTCGAGCACCTCGCGTGCGATGAACACGCTGACGTTGCTGCCGGCCGAGATCGACCGGCGTTCCGGGCGCGACATGTCGGTGAAGAGGATGTGGCCCTGCCCGATCTCGGTGCGCCGGCCGTCCGACTCGACACGCAAGGCCCCGTGGGTGACCAGCGTCAGCCGGTAGTGATCGACGCCATCGGCGCGGATGCGCTGGGCCGTGCGTTCCTGTTCGCACGGGCCGAAGGCCGCGGTGCCCGCGATGATCTGGCCGAGCTGCCACGACGACGTGTCCATGCAGAAGGCCGGTGTGCCCCCTTCGGAAGACGGCGACACGCCGTACAGGCCGTCCACCCGCTGCCGCCACGCGTCGAAGCGGTCTTCGTCCGACAGGCCTTCCGTACAAAAGCGGATCTCTGCCAGCTTGGCAGGCGGCGCGTCCTCGACCACTTGACCCACGTTCATCAGGCAGCTCCCCACGACTACAGAGCCAGCGAGCCGCCGATTATGCCGGGCTCGCCCGCGCCTTCTCTCGGATCGCCCCGGGGGCGAAGGACGATCTGAGACGCAGGCCAAAGAGGTGAGATGCACGGGCAATGCAAGGCCCGCGCAGCCTGCCTAGCATGCGGAGCTCCGAAGCCCGTTGCCCGACTGCCTCATGAAAGATTTCCAGCTGCATGTCCCGCCAGGCTATCCGCGCAACTTCGCCCCGGCGACGCAGGAGCTGGACATCGGCGCGCTGCCGGTCGACGGCGCCGTGCCGCGGGGCCTGCGCGGGACCTTGCTGCGCAACGGCCCGAACCCCCGCACGCCGCAGGCGGCGGCACATTGGTTCGCCGGGGACGGCATGCTGCACGCCTTCCGGTTCGACGGCGGGCGGGTCAGTTATCGAAACCGCTGGATCCGCACGCCGCGCTGGTGCGCTCCGGCAGGCGCGGCATCTTCCGCGGAGGGCGGCAGCGTTGCGAACACGAACGTGCTCGTCCATGCCGGCCAGCTGCTGGCGCTCGAGGAGGCGCACCTGCCGCTGCGCCTCGACGGGCTGGCGGCGGATGGGCCCGTCGGCCCACCGGACTTCGCCGCATCGCTCGCGGGCCCGTTCACCGCGCATCCCAAGATAGACCCCGCCACCGGCGACATGATCTTCTTCGGGTACGGCGTGCCCGACGCGTGGAGCCCCGGCATGTCATACGGCAGCCTCGACGCAG
The DNA here is from genome assembly GCF_036621135.1 of Aquincola agrisoli. NCBI lineage: Bacteria > Pseudomonadati > Pseudomonadota > Betaproteobacteria > Burkholderiales > Sphaerotilaceae > Aquincola > Aquincola agrisoli. The sequence continues at coordinate 83,150 of NZ_JAZIBG010000025.1, read as the reverse complement.
CCGGGCGTGTGACGCGCTTCGAACGGTTCTGCGCGCCGTACGCCAGCATGGTGCATGACTTCGCCGTGACCGCGCAGCATGTGCTCTTCCCGGTGCTTCCGCTCGCGGCCAGCGCGGCGCGCGCCGCCGCAGGCGGGCCGACGTTTGCGTGGGAGCCGCATCGCGGCGGGTACGTCGGCATCCTGCGGCGCGACCGGGGCGTTGAAAGCCTCGCGTGGCGTGCGGTGCCGCCGTGCTTCGTTTTCCATGTCATGAACGCGTGGGACGACGGACGACGGATCGAGGTCGACGTGATGCAGTCGGATGTGCCGGCGCTCTTCACGTGGCCGGACGGCAGCGCCATCGACGGCGACAGCGACGCCTACCTGGCGCGCTGGACGATCGACCTCGACGCGGCCGCGCCTTGCCATTCGCAGGAGTTCCTGTGCGACATCCCGGGCGAATTCCCTCGGATCGACGACCGTTTCGCGGGGTCTGCCCACCGCCACGCCTGGTTCGTCGGCGACGGCGCGCAGGGGCAGCCCTTTGCCTGCCTCGTGCACATCGATCACCACGAGGGCCGGCTGGACGTCCACCACCTCCCGGCCGGCGACTGCGCATCGGAGGGCGTTTTCGTGCCACGCGCCGGCCATGCCGGCGAGGGTGAGGGCTGGCTGCTGTCGGTGGTGTATCGCGGCCGCGCCGACCGCAGCGATCTGCTCGTCTTCGATGCGCAGGCGCTCGGCGCGGGCCCGGTGGCCTGCGTGCGGATGCCCTGCAGGATCCCCAACGGGCTCCACGGCAACTGGGTCGATGCGGCCGCCGGTGCGGCGTGGCATGCGTGGTGAGACGCCGAGGCAAGTCTTGAGACGCCTGCCCAACGACACACGGACGGTGGCGGCAGAGAATTTGTGCAGGGGCCCCGAGCGCCCCCTGGAGGTCCCTTGAGCATCACCGAAATCGTCATCCTGCTGGCCCTGACGGGCTATGCCATCTACCGCCAGTCGGTCAGCCATGCCGTGGTCGGCCGCACCCGTTTCAAGCTCGCGCTGGTGTATGCCGCGGTGGGGCTGGCGGTCGGGGGCTTCTACCTGCCGCCGGATGGCCGTGCCTGGCTGGTGCTGCTCGTCGGATTGGTGGCCAGCCTCGTGGTCGGCCTGGTGCGAGGGCGCCTGAGCCTGCTGACGCTGAGGCCGGACGGCGTCGTCCTCAGCCGTGGCACGCCGCTCACCATCGGCCTCTTCGTGGCGCTGGTGGCCAGCAAGTACGCCTGGGGCGCCTGGGAGTTCCTGCACCACGCCCATCCCCACGGCGGCTTCGGCGAGGTGCTGCTCCAGATCGCGGCGATGGCCGCGCTGCAGGCCGAGGTCGTCTGGCGGCGCGCGCTGGCGCTGCGGCCCGGGCACGGGCCCGCCAGGGACGGCTTCGGCGCTGCCCGGCGCGTGCCTGAGGGCTGACCCCTGACGCCCCGGCGCCCGCATCGCACCCGCCGCACGGCACTGCCGCCTCACCCCACCGCCACCACGGTCCCCACCATGCACACCCATCGACCCTTTCCCCGCCTGCCACGGCGCGCCGCGTTGGGCCTGTTGTGCATCGGCCTGATGCTTTCCGGCTGCGGCGGCGGGAGCGCAGGCGGCGGCGACGATCCGATCCCGCAGCCCGACGTGCTCACCAGCCGCGACGGCGTGCTGCGCGCCACGCTGCGCCAGGCCCCCGCGGAGATCGTGGTGGCGGGCCAACGCTTCACCTCCAACGTGTTCAACGGCCGCTACCTCGCGCCGGTGCTCCAGGTGCAGCGCGGCGACCAGGTGGAGCTGACGCTGCACAACCGCATCGGGCCTGCCGACATCCAGATCACTGCGCCGCAGGAGAGCAACCTGCACTACCACGGCATGTCGATCTCGCCGGCAGCGCCTGGCGACGACGTCTTCCTGCACATCGGTGCAGGCGCCGACTACCTCTACCGCTGGCAGGTGCCCGAGCGCCATCCGCAGGGCGCGCACTGGTACCACCCGCATGCCCACGGCCTGGTGGAGCCGCAGATCCTGTCGGGCATGTCGGGGCTGTTGATGGTCGACGGGCTGGTGCGCCAGCACTTCCCGGCCTTCGCGGCGTTGCCGGAGAAGCATTTCATGCTGCGCGACATCGAGTTGCCTGGCGCCGAGGACGGCGCGCCGCTGACCAAGACCATCAACGGTGTGCTGGGGGGGTGGCTGCGCCTGCAGCCCGGCGAGATGCAGGTCTGGCACTTGGGCAACGTCGGCGCCGATGCCTATTTCGACCTGGCGGTCGACGGCCTGCAGATCTGGGAGATCAGCCGCGACGGCAACCTGCTGCACCGGCCCCGGCGGCTGGACAACGTGTTCCTGCCGCCCGGCTCGCGCGCGAGCGTCGTGGTGGTGGCACCGGCCGTACCGGGGGCCTACGCCATGCGCAGCCGCGACGTGGAGACTGGCCCGCAGGGCGATCCCAATCCCGAGGTGACCCTGGCCACGCTGCGTGTGCAGGGCGCCGCCATGGACACTGCCGCGCTGCAGGCCTTGCTGACCCGGCCGGCGGTCGGCCGGGACACGGCCACGCCCGAGCAGCTGGCCGCGCGGCCTATCACGCGGCGGCGCACCATCACCTTCTCGGAGACGGACGACGGCAACACCTTCTTCATCGACGGCCAGGTCTACGACCTGCGGCGCGACGACGTGACGGTGCGGCTGGGCGATGTGGAGGAGTGGACGCTGCGCAACGTCAGCGGCGAGCGCCACGTGTTCCATATCCACCAGATGGACTTCCTCGTGAAGTCCATCAACCAGCAGGACATCGACGAGACCGGCCTGCGCGACGTGGTGGACATCCCCTACCAGCAGGACGGTGTGCCCGGCGAGGTGAGGATCATCGTGCCCTTCGACAACCCGGACATGGTGGGGCGCTTCGTGTTCCATTGCCACATCGTGGAGCACGAGGACAACGGCATGATGGCCAACGTGGTGGTGCTGCCGCCGGCAGGCGTCGCGATGGCGCCGGCCCGCATGCGCACGGTGCCGGCCGCACCGCCCGCGGGGGCCTGGCAGGCGCTGATGGGCCGCGCCGCCAGCCTGCTGGGCACGACGGCCCGGCGGGTGCCCGACCCGTCGTTCTTCGACAGCGACATCTGCCGCAGCACCGTCGGCGCGGCGGAGCCGGTCGACCTGTCGCGGCTGTTGCGCTGACGTTCCGGTCTCGACGAACCCTGGCGGCGGCGCATGCAGCGGCCCGCGGCTGCGTGAGAATTCCGGCCGTGATGATCCGCCACCGTCCCGACCCCATGCCTTCCTTGCAAGTCCCTGCCCGCCGCCGAGCGGTGCTGCAGGCCCTGGCGCTGCTGGCGCCCTGGGCCGCCCCCGCCGCCTTCGCCCGCACCGAAGCGGCGCCCCGCGCCGTGACGCCCCGCGGCCCGCTGGCGGGCGACGAGCTGAACAACATCGCCGTCTTCAAGGCCGTGTCGCCCTCGGTCGTGAACATCACCGCCTTCGGCGTGGAGCGCGACCTCTTCTCCACGCGGGCGCAGCAGGTGCCGCGCGGCACCGGCACCGGGTTCGTCTGGGACGAGGCCGGGCACGTCGTCACCAACTTCCACGTCATCCAGGAGGCCACCGGTGCGCGGGTGACGCTGTCCGACCAGAGCACGCACCGCGCCTCGCTGGTCGGGGTGTTCCCCGACCGGGACCTCGCCGTGCTCAAGATCGACGCGCCGCGGGCCAAGCTGCCGCCCATCCCGCTGGGCACCAGCAAGGACCTGCAGGTGGGACAGAAGGTCTACGCGATCGGCAACCCCTTCGGCCTCGACCAGACGCTGACCACCGGCATCGTCAGCGCACTGAACCGGGAGATCGAGTCGGTGACGCGGCGCACGATACGCGGCGCGATCCAGACCGACGCGGCGATCAACCCCGGCAACTCGGGCGGGCCGCTGCTCGATTCGGCAGGCCGGGTGATCGGCGTCAACACCGCGATCTACAGCCCCTCGGGCGCCAGCGCCGGCATCGGCTTCGCGATCCCGGTGGACGAGGTGAACCGTATCGTGCCGCGGCTGATCCGAGACGGCCGCATGGTGCGCCCCGCGCTGGGGGTGACGGCCGGGCCCGAGACCATGGCGCGGGCGCTGGGCCTGCCGCAGGGCGTGGCGCTGGTGGCGGTGAGCCCGGGCGGGCCGGCGCAGCGGGCCGGCCTGCGGCCCTTCACGCGGGGTGCGCAAGGCGGCATCGTCGCGGGCGACGTGATCCAGGCGATCGACGACGTGCCGGTGGCCGATCTCGACGACATGCTGACCGCCCTGGAGGCCTACCGGCCCGGCGACCGCGTGACGCTGACGCTGTGGCGTGCCGGCCGGACGCGGCGCCAGCAGGCGACGCTGGCCGAGTCGGAGGATTGAGCGGCGGGGCTGTCAGGGCTGTCCGACACGGCGGTGCGGCGGCGGCTTGTGGCTTCGCACGGGCGCCCGGCCTAGCCTAGAGGTACTTCCACAAACCTCGAAGGGGACCGTGATGAACAGATTGCAGCGTGGTGCCGTCCTGGTGCTCGGCCTGGCCAGTGCGGCGCTGGCCGCCGGTTGTGCCAACCTGAGCGATTGCCAGAAGGGCTCGGCCGTGGGCGCCGGCGTCGGCGGTGTCGCCGGCTCGGTGCTGAGCGGCGGCAGCACCGCCGGGACCGTGGGCGGTGCCGTGGTCGGCGGCGTGATCGGCTCGCAGGGCCGTTGCAACTGACGGCACGGCGCGGCCCAACCGCCGGGCGCGGGGTCACCGCTGGCTGCGCGCCTTGCGGGAGTCGACGTCGGCCAGTTGCTGCTTGAGCAGCAGGAAGAGCACACGCGCGTTCTCCACCGTGAGGCTGAGCGTGCTGGTCGGTTCGGCATCGTCGTCGCGCGGGCCGGCGTTCTGCACCTGCGCGTCGATGCGCGCACGCACCAGGCCGTGGCTGTTGGACATCGACTTGATGCGCTGGATCTCGATGTTGAAGGTCTTCATGCCATTAGGGTAGCCGAGCGGGGCCGGCTATGGGCCATCCGGCTCGCTGCCTCAGCGTGCCGATCAGGCCGCGAACCGCGCCACCGCCGCCTCGTCCCAGCGCAGGCCCACGCCGGGCCGTGAGGAGGGCAGCGCCTTGCCGCCCTCGAAGGCCAGCGGTTCGGCGAGGATCGGCCCGGCCAGGTCCATGCGCTCCAGGTAGTGCGCGGTGGGGGTCACCGCCAGCAGGTGGGCGCTGAACTCCTGAAAGATGTGGCTCGACATCGGCAGGCCCCGCACCTGCGCCAGCGCCGCCGCGCGCAGCCAGCCGCTCACGCCGCCGATTTTCATCACGTCGGGCATCGCCAGGTCGCAGGCGCCGGCGTCGAGCGCCTTGGCCATGTCGTCGAGGCCGAACCAGTTCTCGCCCAGCTGGATCGGGACGCCGGCACCTTCTCGGATGCGCGCGTGGCCGCCCCAGTCTTCCTGCAGCGTCGGTTCTTCCACCCAGCCGATGCCCTCGGCCCGCAGCGCGGCGATGCGGCGCTGGGCCTCGGGCACCGTCAGGCCCTGGTTGTAGTCGACCAGCAGCGCCACGTCGGGGCCGGCGGCGCGGCGCAGCGCGCGCACGATGGCGAGGTCTTCGGCCAGCGTCGCGTAGCCGATCTTGGTCTTGATCGCGGAGAAGCCCTGGCCGCGGGCGCGCGCCGCCCGTTCCACGCCGGTGGCTTCGCCGTCCATGCTGTGGCTGTCGTAGGCCGTCAGCGGCCGGGGCGTGCCGCCGAGCAGCGTGGCCAGCGGCAGCCCGCGCGAGACGGCCAGCGCGTCCCACACCGCCATGTCGAGCCCGGCGCAGGCCATCTGCGCGATGCCGGTGCGGCCCAGCAGCCGCAGCCGGCGCGACATCAGCGCGTCGATGTCGAAGGGCACCAGCGGCTGGCCGCGCAGCCACTCGCCCAGGCCCAGCACCATCTGCCGCGTGGCGTGCAGCGCGGCCGGCGTGTAGGTGAACACGTAGGCGCGGCCGACGACGCCGCTGCGGGTGTAGAGGTCGATCAGCACCATCGGCGAGGTGCTGACGATGCCCACGCTGGTGCGCACCGGGTACTCCAGCGGCACGTTCACCGAGTGGGTGTGGATGCGCTCGACGGTGTCGGCTTCGTCGGTGCGCAGGTCGAGGTCGGCGATGTTCATTCAGAGTCCGAGGTAGGCCGCCTTCACGCGCTCGTCCTGCAGCAGTGCGCGCGCAGGGCCGCTGAGCGCGATGCGGCCGGTCTCCAGCACGTAGCCGTGGTCGGCGATGGAGAGCGCGGCGTGCGCGTTCTGCTCCACCAGCAGGATCGGGATGCCCTGCGCCTTCAGCCGTTCGATCACGTTGAACACCTCGCGCACGAGCAGCGGCGCCAAGCCCATCGACGGCTCGTCGAGCAGCAGCACCTTCGGCCTGCTCATCAGCGCGCGGGCCATCGCCAGCATCTGCTGCTGCCCGCCCGACAGCGTGCCGGCGGCCAGCAGGCGCTTTTCCTTCAGCACCGGGAAGAGGGCGTACATCGCGTCGATCTGCCCGGCCACGTCGGTGCGCTGCGTGTAGGCGCCCAGGCGCAGGTTGTCCTGCACCGACAGCGGCCCGAACACCTGCCGGCCCTCGAGCACCTGTGCGAGGCCGGCGCGCACGCGCTTCTCGGGCGCGGCGTGGGTGATGTCGTCCCCGAGCAGCTCGACCTGGCCGGCGCGGGCGCGGATCAGCCCGGAGATCGTGCGCAGCAGCGTCGTCTTGCCCGCGCCGTTGGCGCCGACCAGCGCGACGAGCCGACCCGGCTGCAGCTCGATGTCGATGCCGTGCAGCGCCTCGATGCGCCCATAGCCGGCCACCAGGCCGCTGACTGTGAGCGCGGCCGTCATGCGGATGCTCCCACGGCCGCCTCGGCGTGCGCCGCGGCTTCTTCCGCCGGGGCGCCCAGGTAGGCCGCGATGACCTGCGGGTTGCGGCGCACCTCGGCGGCCGTGCCTTCGGCCAGCTTGCGGCCGTAGTCCAGCACCAGGATGTGGTCGGAGATGTTCATCACCATCTTCATGTCGTGCTCCACCAGGACCACCGTGATGCCCGAGGCGGCGATACCGCGGACCAGCTCGGTGATCTCGTGCGTCTCGGTGTCGTTGAGGCCGGCGGCGGGCTCGTCGAGCAGCAGCAGGCGTGGCCGGCCGGCCAGTGCGCGGGCGATCTCCAGGCGCTTCAACACGCCGAACGAGAGCTGGGTGGCGTGTGCATCGGCATAGGCGCCCACGCCCACGCGCTGCATCAGCGCCAGCGCCTCGTCGCGCAGCGCACGGTCGTCGCCCCGCGTGCGCCCGAGCAGGCCGCCGATGAGCGAGCTGCGGGTGCGCAGGTGCGCGCCCAGCAGCACGTTCTCGCAGGCGGTCATGTTCATGCACACCTGCAGGTTCTGGAAGGTGCGCGACATGCCCAGCCGCGCGAGCTGGTCGGGGCCGAGGCCGCAGACGTCCCTGCCGTCGAGCAGCACCTCGCCGCGGGTGGCGGTGTAGACGCCGCTGATGAGGTTGAACAGCGTGGTCTTGCCGGCACCGTTCGGCCCGATCACCGAATGCACGGAGCCGGGGCGCACGGTGAAGCTGACGTCCTCGACGGCCTTGACGCCGCCGAAGGACTTGGAGAGGCGGCGTACTTCAAGCATGGTGGTTTGCTCCACGGTTGTCGAGGAGCATGGATTGCTGCGGTAGGGCTTCCTTGGTGGTCGTGGGCCGGGCCAAGGCCGCCGGGCATCCGACTCCGCGAATGTCCTCCGGACCGGGCAAGCCCGGTCCTCCCCCTCTTATTTCGCTGCGTCGGATACCCGACGCCCTTGGCACAGGCAGGGGTGTTTCCCTGCGGTGGATCGGGCGAGGCCGTGCGGGAGCGGGACGGTGGGGCACGGTGCGCAGCGAAATCAAGGAGGAGGCGGCGGCCGCAGGCCGGCGACGGGGGACATTCGCGGAGCACCGTGCCCCGGCGGCCTGCTCCAATGTGCAGCCGAACCGGGGGTTGAGCATGTCAGCAGCACGCACCTCACCCCCTCCGCCGCAGCTTCTGCGCGATCGACGGCACCAGCCCCTTGGGCAGGAACATCATCGTCAGCATCAGGATCAGGCCGAACAGCACCATCTCGTAGCCCTGCAGGCCGCCCAGCAGCTGGGGCAGCAGGGTGAGCAGCGCCGCGCCGAGCACGGCGCCGAAGGTCGAGGCCATGCCGCCCAGCACCACCATCGTCGCCAGTTCCACCGAGTGCGTGAACGAGGCCAGCGACGGGCTGACGAAGGCCAGGTAGTGCGCGGTCAGGCTGCCCGACACGGCTGCGAACACCGCCGACAGCACGAACACGCGCACCTTGAAGGCAGGCACGTCCACGCCCATCACGCGGGCCGCGACCTCGGAGCCGTTGAGCCCGCGCAGCGCGCGCCCGGCCGGCGAGTCGTAGAGGTTGAGCGAGCACAGGATCGCCAGCCACAGCACCACGGCCGCCACCGCGTACCAGTGGCCCACCTTCATCAGCACGAAGCTGCCGATCTGCAGCGGCGGCACCGGCATGCCGTCGGGGCCGCCCGTCCAGCCGACCTCGTTGATCAGCACGATGTTGACGATGACGCCCAGGCCCAGCGTCGCCATCGTCAGCGAGTGGCCCTTCAACCGCAGGATGGGCTTGCCGATGAGCCAGGCCACGAAGCCCGCGCCCGCCGCGGCCACGGCCATCGACATCAGCGCGGGCCATTCGAAGCGGCTGGCCGCGATGCCGCTGCCGTAGGCGCCCAGCGCGATGAAGGCGGCGTGGCCGATGCTGATCTGCCCCGCGAAGCCCATCAGCAGGTTGAGGCCGATGGCCGCCACCGCGGCCAGCGCGACGCGGATGGCCACGTCCATCAGGTAGTTGTTGCCCAGCACCAGCGGCAGCAGCGCGAGCACGGCGGCCGTGACGAGCAGCGAGGGGCGGAACAGGGCCTTCATACGCGCTCCACGCTCTTGGCGCCGAAGAGGCCGTGCGGCATCACCAGCAGGATGAGCACGATCATCACGAAGGGCACCGCGTCCTTGTAGGCCGACGAGATATAGCCGGCCACCATGGCTTCGAGCAGGCCGACCATCAGGCCGCCCACCACCGCGCCCATGCCGCTGCCCAGGCCGCCCAGCGTGGCGGCGACGAAGCCCTTCATGCCGAGCATCAGGCCCAGGTCGTACGAGGTGGTGGTGATGGGCGCGGCCACCACGCCGGCCACTGCGCCCAGCAGCGCCGACATGCCGAACGACAGCAGCAGGATGAACTGTGCCGGGATGCCCACGGCCTGCGCCGCGAGCTTGTTGGCGGCCACCGCCAGCATGCTCTTGCCCAGCATCGTGAAGCGGAAGAAGGCCGCGCAGGCCGCCACCAGCACGGCCGCCACGCCCAGCACCCACAGGCTTTGCGGCAGCACGTAGGCGCCGAAGATCCGCAGCGCCGTGTCGCCCGAGAACGCGGGCAGCGTGTGCTGGTTCTTGCCCAGCACGATCTGCACCACGCCCTGGATGAAGATCGACGCGCCGATGGTGATGATGATGAGCGACACGATGCTGGTGTCGCCCGCCGGCTTCACCGCCAGGCGGTACAGCAGCAGGCCGATGACGACGGTGATCGCCACCGCGGCCAGCGCCGCCAGCGCGAAGGGCATCCGCGTGCCCAGCATCGCGGCGCACACCATGCCGCCGAGCATCAGGAAATCGCCCTGCGCGAAGTTGATGACGCCGCTGGCGTTGTAGATGATGGAAAAGCCCAGGGCCGCCAGCGCATAGATGGCGCCGGTGGTGAGCCCCGAGAACACGAACTGCATGAAGTCAGCCATTGCGGGCTCCGGAAAGTAGGTGGTGCGGGCCGAGGTCTTCCACGCGCGCGGCGCCCAGCAGCGTCATCGTGCGGGCCAGCTCGTCGGCCAGCAGTTGCAGCACGCCGCGCGCGCCGCGTTCGCCGTCGCAGGCCAGGCCGTACACCGCGGGCCGGCCGACGAACACGGCCCTGGCGCCCAGCGCCAGCGCCTTGGCGATGTCGCTGCCGCGGCGGAAGCCGCTGTCGATGAACACGGGCAGCGCGCCGCCCACCGCGTCGACCACCGCCGGCAGCGCCGAGATGGTCGACGGCGCCGCGTCGAGCTGCCGGCCGCCGTGGTTCGACACCACGATGCCGTCGACGCCGCGGCGCACGGCCTCGCGTGCGTCGTCGGGGTGCAGCAGGCCCTTGATCAGCAGCGGGCCGCGCCACAGGCTGCGCAGCCAGGCCAGGCTGTCCCACACCATCGAGCGGTCCATCGCGCGGGCCAGCAGCGCCGCTTGCAGTTGCGCCGAAGCGCCCGCGTCTTCGCTTTCAGCCAGGTTGACGAACGAGGGCGAGCCGTGGCGTGCCATGCCCAGCAGCCAGCGCGGGTGGCGCGCCAGGTCGGCCAGGGTGGCCAGCGTGGGCCGGAACGGCAGCTTGAAGCCGTTGCGCACGTCGCGCTCGCGGTAGCCGCTGACGGCCACGTCGACCGTGAGCACCAGCGCGCCGTAGCCGGCCTGCTGCGCGCGGCGCACCAGCTGCTCGGCGATGGCGCGGTCGGTCATCACGTAGAGCTGCATCCACTGCTCGCCCGCCGGCTGGCGCACGGCTTCGAGCCGCGCGTTGGAGGCGGTCGACAGCACGAAGGGCACGCCCGCGGCGGTGGCGGCCTGCGCGGCCATCACGTCGCCGCGCGGCCGCACCAGGCCGTTGAAGCCGATCGGTGCGATGCCGAACGGCGCGGCCCAGCGGCGGCCGAACACGTCGATGGAGAGGTCGACGTCGCGCGTGTCGCGCAGGCAGGTGGGCAGCAGGTGCAGGCGCTCCAGGTCGCCGGTGTTGCGGCGCAGGCAGCGCTCGTCCTCCGCGGCGCCGTCGACGTAGTCGAAGACGAAGCGGGGCAGGGCGCTGCGAGCGTCGCGGCGGTAGTCCTCGACGTTCAATCGCATGGCGGGTACGGCAGGGTCGTCGTCGGGGGTGCAGCTCAGGGCTGTTTGACTTCCTTGAAGGCGCCGTTCTGCACCTCGACCATGCGGAAGGCGGACACGTCGAGCCCCATGTGGTCGGTGGCCGACATCTTGTAGACGCCGCTCACGCCGACGAAGCCGGTCGTCTTCTCGATCGCGGCACGCACCTTCTCCTTGTCGGTGCTGCCGGCGCGCTTGATCGCGTCGACCAGCATCAGCAGGCCGTCGTGCGCGTAGCCGCCGAAGGTCGACACGTCGATCTTGAACTGGCCCTCGAAGCCCTTCTGGTAGGCCACGCTCACGGCCTTCTGCACGTCGCTGTCGGGCAGGGCGCCGGCGATCAGCAGCGCGGGCGACGGCATGCGGATGCCTTCGGCCGCCTTGCCCGCGATGCGCACGAACTCCATCGACGCCTGGCCGTGCGAGGTGTACAGCGGCTGCTTCACCGCCAGCTGCTGGTAGTTGCGCGCGATGATGGCCGGCGCCTGGCCCGTGCCGAAGACCAGGATCGCCTGCGCGGGCGACGACTTGATCTTCGTGAGCTGCGGCGTCATGTCGGTGTCCTTGTCGCCGTAGACCTGGTCCTCCACCACCTTCAGACCCATGCGCTCGGCGGCCTTCAGCGTCTCGGTGCGGCCCGACTTGCCGAACCCGCCGGTGTCCGACAGCAGCGCCATCTGCGTGAAGCCGCGCTGCTTCATGTCGGCCAGCACCTTCTCGGCCGCCATGCGGTCGGAGTGCGGCATCTTGAAGACCCAGGGCTTCACCGGCTCGACGATCACCGAGGCCGCGGCCAGCGAGATCATGGGCACCTTGGCGCCTTCGACCAGCGGCACCATCGCCATCGTGGCGCCGGTGGTCGACGAGCCGATGATGGCGTCCACCTCGTCCTGCATCGCCAGCCGGCGCACGAAGGTGTTGGCCTTGTTGGCGTCGCTGGCGTCGTCGTACAGCACCAGTTCGAGCTTGCGGCCCAGCACGCCGCCCGCGGCGTTGATGCGTTCCACGTACATGCGCAGCGTCTTGTCCTGCGGGTCGCCGAGGAACGAGGCCGGGCCGGTGGCCGAGACCACGGCGCCGATCTTGATCGGGTCGGCGGCCAGCGCGGCGGCGGGCAGCAGGGCGGCCAGGCCGGCGGCGGCGAACAGGCGCAGGGCGGCGCGCTTGGGGGCGAAATGCTTCATGGTTGTCTCCATCGGGTTGTTGCTTGTCGTCGAACTCTTGTAATGGGGCGGTGGGCGCGTGCGGGATCGTCAGTGGGGTGCGGCCGCCTTCCTGACGATGCGGATCGGCTGCGCCTTGGGCTCGGGCCGCGGCAGGCCCAGCGAGCCGGCCAGCGCACGGCCTTCGGGGTCGGCCAGCGCGGCCTGGCGGGCGCTGCGCACGCGCTCGGTGAGGGCGGCGGCGTCGTCGGTGCCGCGCGTCTGCACGTCGTCGAGGATCGCGGCCAGGTTGCGGTGGCCGCGCTCGCTGGTCTCGCCGTAGCCCTTCACGAGGTTGCCGCACAGCGCCAGCTCCACCGCGAGTTCGGCCGAGCGCGGCAGCGCGGCGCCCACCGCGGCCAGCCAGCGGTCGATGGCCTGTTGTTCGATCGTGTAGCGCGAGGTGCGCGGGCGCCAGCGGCGCAGCGAGCGCAGCACGCACAGCAGCGCGAAGCCACCGACGGTGTCGGTGCGCATGTGCAGGCCGACGTTCAGCGCATGCGCGCGGCCTGCGTAGCGCCGGCGCAGCCGCGCCGCCAGGCCCGTGGGCAGGATCGAGCAGATCTCGTCGAGCCCGGGCTTGAGGTATTCGGTCAGGCGCAGCGGCTCGCCCTCGCGCGCGCCCACCTCGCGGCGCACGCGCTCAAGTCGGTCGCGGCGGGTCTTCAGGTCGGCGACGCGGATGACGTCCTCGTAGCTCATCCACAGCGCGAGGTAGCGCGCCGCCTCGCGCACAGCGGCGTGCGCAGCGGCGCCTTCGGCACCCGGGGCGCCGCACAGCGCCTCGACGCGGTCGAGGTACAGGCGGGCGTAGGCCTCGTCCTGATAGTCGGTCACCTGGCGCACGCCGGCGGCGGCGATCTCGTGCAGCGCCGCGGGCAGCTGCAGCACGCGCGCCGAAGGCGTGGCGGTCGCGCGCCGGGCTTCGCCGGGCACCGCGTTGGCGGCACCGCTGGCCGCATGCTCGAAGCCGGCCGCGAAGCCGCGCAGGCTGGCCTCCACGGCCTTGCCGGAACGGCGGATCGCGTCCTCGCAGGCCTCGCGCGAGAACGGCAGCACGCCCGAGCCGGCCATCGCGCCGAACATCACCGTGTTGATGACGGTGCCGTGCCGCCAGGCGATGGCGCGCATGTCGAACAGGAATGCGCGCTGCGCCATCTTCTCGGCGGCCTTCAGCACGCGCGACACGTCGTAGCGGCCGTCGCCCATCGCGGCCTTCTCCGACACCGCGTACTCGCGGTGCGTCGAAGCTACCAGCACCGTGCGCTGCGGGTTCACGAAGCCGTTCTGCAGCACGCGGCCGGCCTCCACCAGCTCGGAGGCGGCCACCACGTCGACGTTGCCCGGGTTGGGCGTGAGCGACATCACCGGCTGGCGACCGGCCAGTTCGGCCCGCGGCACCGGGAAGATCTCGAGGTAGTACGTGGTCGCGCCGGTGCGCTGCGCCACGCCGGGCACCGAGGTGCTCTGCACGGGGAAGTCGTGCGCCTGCGCGGCGTCGATGATCCAGTCGGCCAGCACGCCGCCGCCCTCGCCGCCCATCGCGGCGACGAGCACACACACCGAACGCGTCGTCATTCGACCTTGACTCCCTGCGCCTTGGCGATGCCCGTCCAGCGCGTGATCTCCTGCAGCCAGAAGGCCTGGAAGGCCTCCGCCGACATCGGCGTGGCCTCGACGCCCAGCGTCTGCCAGGCCTTCTTGATCTCGGGGCTTTGCAGCGCGGTGTTGACCGCGGCGTTCATCGCTTTGATGGCCTCGGGCGGCGTCCTGGCCGGTGCCATCACGCCGTACCAGGTGATCGCGTCGAAGCCGGGGTAGCCGCTCTCGGCGACGGTGGGCACCTCGGGGAAGGCCGGGTTGCGCTTGGGCGAGGTGACCGCCAGCGCGCGCAGCTTGCCGCCGCGCACCTGCACGGCGGCCGAGGGCAGCGTCTCGAACATCACCTGCACGTTGCCGCCCACCAGGTCGGTGATGCCGGGCGCGCTGCCGCGGTAGTGCACCGGCACCATCGTGATCCTGGCCTGCGAGGCGAACATCTCGCTGGCGATGTGGATCAGCGTGCCGGCGCCGCCGGTCGCGTAGTTCACCTTGTCGGGGTTGGCCTTGGCCCAGGCGACGAATTCCGGCAGCGTCTTCACCGGCAGCTTCTCGTTGACCACGACCATGTTCGGCACGTTGCCGATGTGGGCCACGCCGACCAGGTCGTGCGTGGAGTCGTAGGGCATCTTGGGGTACACGCCCGGCGCGATCGCGTGGTGTGTGGCCGCGAGCAGGAAGGTGTAGCCGTCGGGGGCCGACTTGGCCGTCACGTCTGCCCCCAGCACGCCGCCGGCGCCGCCGCGGTTCTCGACGATCACCTGCTGGCCCAGCAGCGTGGTGAGCTGCGCGGCCAGCGGGCGCGTCAGCGCATCGAGCGAGCCACCGGGCGAGGCGGGCACGATCAGGCGCACGGGCTGCTTGTTCGGCCAGCCGTTCTGGGCCAGGGCCAGCGCGGGGGCTGCAAAAGCGGCGGCCACGGCGATCAGGTGTCTTCTCTTCATCGTCTGTCTCCTTCTTGTGTCGTCAGGCCTTGCCCTTGCCGCGCGAGAGCGGTTCCTTGGCGAGGCGTTGGATGGCGTCCCAGTCGGGCGCGAAGCCCAGGCCGGGGGTGTCGGGCAGGGCCATGCGGCCGCCGGCCGGCACCGGCAGGCCGTTGAAGAGCTGCCGGCACAGCAGCACCGCCACGTGGTGGTATTCGACGAAGCCGCCGTGCGCCAGCCCGCCGTGCAGGTGCATGTTGTGGAAGGGCCAGGTGCCGCCGTTGCCGATGGCCACGTTGTGCGCCTGCGCCATGCCGGCGATGCGCAGGCACTGCGTGAAGCCGCCGCTGATGCAGGCGTTGGGCTGCAGCACGTCCAGCACGCCGGCGCGCAGGAAGTCGGCGAAGCGGCTCGCCAGGCCTTCGTTCTGGCCCGCGGCCAGGCCGATGCCCGAACGCGTGCGCACCTCGCGCAGCGCGCCGATGTCGTTGTGCGTCACCGGCTCCTCGAACAGCGTGACGCCCAGCGCCCGCGCGCCCTGCGCCAGCTCGGTGGCGTGCAGCGCGTCGAGGCTGCAGTTGGCGTCGATGCCGATGTCGATCTCGGGGCCCACCGCGTCGCGCACCGCGCGGATGCGGCGCAGGTCCTCGGCGATGACCGAGCGCAGCGTGCGCGGCTCGTCGCGCCGCGCCAGCGCGTGCTGGCCGACCGTCATCTTCAGGTGCGTGAAGCCCTGGGCCACCCACTCGCGCGCCGCCTCGGCCAGCGCGTCGCGGTCGAGGAAGCCGAAGCCGAAGGTGGCGTAGACAGGCACGCTGTCGCGTGCGCCGCCCAAGAGGCGCCACAGCGGCTCGCCGGCGGCCTGGGCCTTCAGGTCCCACATCGCGCCGTCGAGCGCGGCGATGGCGTGCGACGCGTAGCCGCTCTGGCCGCGCGGGGTGAGCAGCCAGTAGAGCCTGTCCCAGAGCTGCTCGGTGCGGCGCGGGTCCAGGCCCGTCAGCGCGGGGGCCGCCACCTCGTTGACGATGCAGGCCACCACCTCTTCCTCGGTGATGGCGGTGAAGCCGCAGCCGGTGAGGCCGGTGTCGGTGTCCACGCGCACGACCACGCAGCTCAGGTTGGTGCGCTTCTTCACGCCGGCGATCTCGACGTCGCAATGCACGTTCAGCGGCGTGGCCGTGATCCGTTCGATCTTCATGGTGTCTCCTGGGGGATTCGCCGCTTGCCGGGCGATCGTGGTCTTCAGGCGAGGGCCGCCTCGGGCGTGCGCGCGCTGCCGGCCATCCAGCCGATCACGCGGCTGCGCACGCGGTGCAGGAAGCGCTCCGCCGCGCCGGCGTTCTGCACGATCTCGGCCTTGTAGAACGAGGGGCACAGCACCGCCGCATGTGCGTTCTCGCCGCACAGGCCGCAGCCCACGCAGCCCTGGTTGACCGTGGCCACCGGGTCGGTGCGCAGCGCGCTGGGGTTGGGCTTGATGGTGAGCGACGGGCAGCCCGACAGGCGGATGCACGAGTGGTCGCCGGTGCACACGTCGTCGTCGATGCCGAAGCGCGTGCGCACCACGCGTTCCTTGCGCTTCATTTTTGCGGCGACGAGCGGCTTGATGCGGCGCTGGCGTTCGAGCTGGCATTCACCGTCGGCGATGATGACCTTGAGCCCGGGCTCGCCGGTGGTCATCGCGTCCTTCAGCGTCTTCACCATGTCCGAGACCTGGTAGCTCGGCACCGTCTTCACCCACTGCACGCCCACGCCCTTGAGCGCGGCGGCGATGTCGAGCGTGGTCTCCTTGCTGACCGGCTGCGTGGGCGAGGAGGGGATGTTCTGCGTGCCGGTGGCCGAGGTGTAGCCGTTCTTCAGGATCACGAGCACCGAGTCGTGCCCGTTGTAGACCGCGTTGACCACGCCGCTGGTGAAGCCGTTGTGCCAGAAGCCGCCGTCGCCCATGATGCTGACGGTGCGATTGGGCATCAGCGGCCCCACGCCCGCCGAGCTGGCCAACCCCAGGCCGTAGCCCAGCACGGTGCTGCCGATGTGGAACGGTGCCAGCGTGCCGAAGGTGTGGCAGCCGATGTCGGCGCTGACGTGGATGGGCCCCAGTTGCTGCTGCGTGAGCTTGATGGCCGAGAACACCGGCCGCTCGGGGCAGCCGATGCAAAAGCCCGGCGGGCGCGGCGGCACCGGCTCGCCCAGCGCCTCGATGCCGGTCTGCTTCAGCCCGGTCAGCGTGGTCTGCTCGGCGTGCAGCGCCTGCAGCGTGTCGGCCGCCAGGCCCGCGGGGCGCGCCAGCTCGAAGAAGCGGGAGAGGCCGCGCAGCAGCACCTCGCCGGTGTATTCGCCGGCCATCGGCAGCACGTCCTTGCCGTGCAGCGGCGTGTCGACGCCGGCGCGGCGCAGCAGGGCCTGGATGGCGTCCTCGGTGTAGTTGGGCTGGCCTTCCTCGACCACCAGCACGGCCTTCTTGTCGGTGCAGAAGTCGGCGATCTGGTCGGGCACCAGCGGGTACACCACGTTCAGCACGTGCAGCGGCACGCGCGATTCGCCGTAGGCGTCGGCCAGGCCGAGCTGCTGCAGCGCGCGCAGCGTGCCGTTGTAGAGGCCGCCGGGCAGGATCAGGCCGACGTCGGCCAGGTCGCCCGCGAAGGTCTCGTTCAGGCCTTCGCGGCGGATGAAGTTGACCGCCGCGGGCCAGCGCTGCTGCACCTTCTGGCGTTCATGTTCGTAGATGGCCGGCGGCAGGTTGATGCGCGCCAGGTCGAAGTGAGACTTTTCCAGCATCTGCCGGGTGGAGATGGCGGGCGCGCGGTTGTCTTTGCAAGTGAAGCTGCCGTGCACATGGCAGGCGCGAATGCGCAGCTGCAGCATCACCGGCGTGTCGCTGGCCTCCGACAGCTCGAAGCTCTTCTCCACCGCCGCGACGATGGACGACAGGTTCGGCCGCGGGTCCATCAGCCAGAGCTGCGACTTCATCGCGAACGCGTGGGTGCGCTCCTGGATGATGCTGGAGCCCTCGCCATAGTCCTCGCCGAGGATGATCAGCGCGCCGCCCTTCACGCCGGCCGAGGCCAGGTTCGACAGCGCGTCGGACGCGACGTTGGTGCCGACGGTGGACTTCCACGTCACCGCGCCGCGCACCGGGTAGTTCATCGAGGCGGCGAGCATCGCCGCGGCACCGGCCTCGGAGGCGCCGGCCTCGAAGTAGATGCCCAGGCCGTCGAGCAGGCCCTTGGCGTCGCCCAGCACGTCGATCAGGTGCGAGACCGGGGCGCCCTGGTAGCCGCCGATGTAGCTGACGCCCGACTGCAGCAGCGCCTTGGTGACGGCGAGGATGCCCTCGCCATGAAAAACCTCGCCTGCACCGAGCGACAGGCTCTTGATCTCGGCGGCGAATGAACGCTCCACGGTGTTGTCTCCTTCGGCTGGGCGGGGCCTGGCGGGGCAGGTCGGCGGATGCCGGGGCTGCTCGATTTCTGTGTATGGCGGCAAGCGTATGGGCGGCTGACGAATACATCCAATCGATAGAATGTCTGTTACTTATCGGTCATGTCTATTTGCTGAAGCACACACGTGGCGCGCCTCGACCTCAACCTCGTGCGGCTGTTCGTCGCCGTCTACGACACCGGCAGCGTGACCGGCGCGGCGCAGCGCCTGGCGCTGGCCCAGCCCAGCGTGAGCTACGGGCTGGCACGGCTGCGCGAGGCCTATGCCGACCCGCTCTTCCTGCGCAACGCGCGCGGCATGGTGCCCACCGCGCTGGCCGAGGAGGTGTACGGCCGCTTCAGCCAGGCGCTGGCCGGCATCGACAGCACGCTGGACGACCCGCACCAGCAGTTCGACCCGGCCCATTCGCACCGCCGCTTCAAGGTGGCGATGTCGGACATCGGCGAGCTGTATTTCGTGCCCCCGCTGCTGACGGCGATGCGCCAGGCGGCGCCGTCGGTCGAGCTGGAGGTGGTGCAGATGCCGATGGACCAGATCGCCGCGGAGCTCGGCATGGGCCGGCTGGACGCCGCCATCGGCAACCTGCCCGACATCCGCAACGACACGCGCAGCGACACCCTGTTCGTCGAGCGCTACGTGTGCCTGTTGGGCCGCAAGCACCCGCGCATCCGGCAGCGGCTGTCGCTGGAGGCCTTTTTGCAGGCCAAGCACGTGCTGGTGTCGTCGCCGTCGTCGGGCCACCGGCTGATCGAGCAGGCGCTGGCCGACCGCGGTGTGTCACGGCAGGTGGCGCTGCGGGTGCCGCACTTCACCGCGCTGCCGCAACTCATCGCCGGCAGCGACCTGCTGGTGTCGTTGCCCTCGCGCGTGGCCACGCTGTTCGCGGCGCAGACGCCGGTGCGCTGGCTCGAACTGCCGGTGCCGATCCCGACCTTCGAGGTGCGCGTGCACTGGCACACGCGCCAGGAGCGGCTGCCGGCGCACCGCTGGTTCATCGGGCTGGTCACGCAGACGCTCAGCGGGCTGTGAGCGGCGCGGATGCTAGGCTGCCGGCCATGACGATGCCTGCTCCCGACGCCCCATCTCACCCGTTGCTGCAGGCCGACCGGCTGGTGTTCTCGCATGGCGGGGCGCCGTTGCTGCAGGGCCTGTCGTTCACCATCGGCCTCGGCCTGACGCTCGTGCGTGGCGGCGACGGGCGGGGCAAGAGCACGCTGCTGCGGTTGATCGCCGGGAGCCTGCAGCCCGCCGGCGGCACGCTTTGCCGGCATGCGGCCACGCTCAGCTTCGAGAACCCCTCGGACCCGGCGCACGACCAGGCCGTCGCCGGCGCCTGGCTGCAGGCGCGGCTCGCGCCGTTCCCCCACGCTTTGCCGCCCGACGAGGTGCGCAGGCTGGTCGACGGCTTCGGCCTGGCCGAGCACATCGACAAGCCCTTGTACATGCTCTCCACCGGGAGCCGGCGCAAGGTGGGCCTGGTCGCCGCGGCGGCGAGCCAGGCCGCGCTGACGCTGCTCGACACGCCCTTCGCGGCGCTGGACGGCCCCTCGCGCGAGCGCCTGGCGCGGCTGCTGGCCGAGGAGGCCGCCGGTACGTCCCGTGCCTGGATCATCGCGGACTACGAATGGCCGCCCGGCCTGGCCGGTGTGCGCTGCGCGGGCATCGTCGACCTCGGCGACTGACCGCGCCGGCGCGGTCAGTCGCACCAAGGGCGATCACGGGTCGCGCGCGGCGCGTCGATGCACTAGGCTGGAACCATGAAAGCCACCGCCTCCCTCATCGTGACGGCCCTTGCTGCGTCGGGGGCGGCCGGACCGGCCGCCGCACGGACCGAACCCTGGCCGGTGGCCGGGCGGCAGGGGGTGATCCAGGTCGTCATCGTGCCGGGCAACCAGGCCCGCGACCGCGAGGCCTACACGCGGCAGATCGCGCTGCTGTGCGCCCCGCAGTCCACCTGCTTCATCAACTTCTTCACCAACTCGACCGGCGCCCCGGTGGCCGTGCCGCTGCCGGACGAGATCGCGCAGGAGTCGACCGCGGTGTTCCGGCGCTCGGTGAAGCAGGGGGGCGAGTACTTCCGCTGGAGTTGCCGCATGGGCATCGACGCCGGCAACTGTTTCTGAGCCTCGCCGCTGCGGGCCGCGGCCGGCCCGCTCAGCGGCGGCGCTTGGGCGGCTGCCGGTCGTACTTGGGCCAGTAGCCGAACTCGTCCTCGTGCACCTCGATGTCGATCTCGGCCACGCGCATCTGCAGCCGCTCCTGGACGTCCGCGACGGCCTGGTTGTAGATGCTGGGTCCCAGCTCCTCGAGAAAGAAGTTCAGCAGCCCGCCGGCGGCGATGTTCCCCAGCGGCTCCTCGAGCTGCAGGTGCTCGCGGAAGTAGCGTTCGATCGAGTCCACCGCCTGCTGGCGGACCTGCTTGGAGAGTTCGATGGCCATGCGGCGATGGTAGGCCGTAGGCTCAGCGCGCGTCGCCGGCCAGCAGCGGGGCGAGCCGCTGCCCGAGCGTGGCGCGAGAGAGCTCGCCGACGCGCGAGCCCACCAGCCGCCCCTGCGCATCGAAGAACAGCGTGGTCGGCAGCGAGCGGTGGCCGGCGAGGGTGCTGGCGCGGCCCTTGGCATCGAGCAGCACGTTGTGCAGCCGCAGCTGCTCGCTGCCAAGGAAGCGCTTCACCTTGTCGGCGGATTCGCCCTGGTTGAGGAACACGAAGTGCACACCCGGGTGCGCGGCCTGCGCCTGCTGCAGCACCGGCATCTCGCGCCGGCAGGGGCCGCACCACGTGGCCCACAGGTTGACGACCGTGGGCCGGCCTTCGAAGGAGCGCAGCGCGACGGCCTCGCCGTCCAGGCCTGCGAACGACCAGTCCGGCAATTGCGCCTGCTGGTGTGACTGCACCGCCAGTCCGACCGAGCCGGCCACCCACAGCGCCGTGGCGCCGCCCATGGCCGCGATGACGGGCCTGCGCAAGCTGCCGCGGGGGCGCAGCCACAACAATGCCGCCAGCCAGCCGGCGATGGCGCCGACCTGCGGCTCCCAGCCGCCGTCGCGGATGTCCAGGATGTCCCAGGGCCGGGCGAGGTAGGCCTCTCGGAACTGCCACACGAAGGCGAGCCTCGCCGCCACCACGGCCACCAGCAGTGCCTTGAGCAGCAGCGCCTCGGCGTCGGCGGCGCGCTCGCGCCCGAGGCGCCGGCCGATGAAGAGGCCCAGCGCCGCCGAGGCCACCGTCAGCAGGAAGGCTGCGGGCAGCGACAGCGGCCCCAGCTGCACATGCGACATGGCGGCGCGCGCGGCTCAGCCGCCGAGGTAGGCCGCCTGCACCTTGGGCTCGTTCAGCAGCAAGGCGCCGCTGCCTTCGAGCACGATCCGGCCGTTCTCCAGCACGTAGGCGTGGTCGGCGATCTTCAGCGCCTGGCGCACGTTCTGCTCGACGAGGAAGATGGTCAGCCCCTCGCGGTTGATCTCGCGCAGCGTGCGGAAGATGTCCTGCACGATGATGGGCGCCAGGCCCATCGACGGTTCGTCCAGCAGCAGCAGCTTGGGCCGGGCCATCAGCGCGCGGCCGATCGCCAGCATCTGCTGCTCGCCGCCCGAGAGGTTGCCGGCCAGCCCGTGCTCACGCTCCTTGAGCCGCGGGAAGAGCGTGTAGACCTTCTCCAGGTCGGCGGCGCGCGCGGCGGCGCCGTCGCGCCGGGTGTAGCCGCCCAGGTCGAGGTTTTCGCGCACGGTGAGCGTGGTCAGCGTCGCGCGCCCCTCCGCCACCTGCACCAGGCCCGAGGCCACGATGCGGTGCGGGGGCAGGGCGGTGATGTCGGTGCCGTCGAACTGGACGCGGCCCGCGGCCTTGGCGACGAGCCCCGACAGCGCCAGCAGCGTGGTCGACTTGCCCGCGCCGTTGGCGCCCACCAGCGTGGTGATGCGGCCGGGCGCGAGGTGGAGGTCGATGCCGTTGACGGCTTCCACGTGCCCGTAGCGCACCGCCAGGCCCTTGACGTCGAGCAGGGGCGCGGTCATGCCGGCACCTCCTCGTCGTCGCGGCCCAGGTAGGCCTCGATCACCTGGGGATCGTTGCGGATCTGCTCGGGCCCGCCCTGGGCGATGATGCGGCCGAAGTTCAGCACGGCGATCTGCTCGCACAGGCCCATCACGAAGCGCATGTCGTGCTCGATCATGAAGATGGTGTAGCCGCGGCCCTGGATGTTCTGGATCTCGCGCATCAGCTCGGTCTTCTCGGCCGGGTTCATGCCGGCCACCGGCTCGTCGAGCAGCAGCAGCTTGGGCTCGGTGGCCAGCGCACGGGCGAGCTCCAGCTTGCGCTGGTCGCCGTACGAGAGGTTGTCGGCGATCTCGTCGGCGCGGTGGTCGAGCTTCATCCACGACAGCAGCTCGCGCGCGCGGTCGCGGGCGCGGCGCTCCTCGGCGCGGAAGCCCCTCGACGCGAACAGCAGGCCGCCGGTGCCGTACTTCAGCAGGCCGTGCATGCCGACCACCACGTTCTCCAGCAGGCTCATCTCCTTGAAGACGCGGATGTTCTGGAAGGTGCGCGCGATGCCGCCGTGCGTGATCTCGTGCGGCGCACGCCCCACCACGCTGCGGCCCTGGAAGTGGATGTCGCCCGAGGTGGGCGGCAGGAGGCCGGTGACGAGGTTGATCACCGTCGTCTTGCCCGCGCCGTTGGGCCCGATCAGGCCGAAGATGCCGCCCGAGGGCACGGCGAAGCTCACGTCCTGCAGGACCTTGAGCCCGCCGAAGTGGCGCGAGACGTTCTTGAGTTGCAGCAGCTCGCTCATGCCTTGCTCCCCATGCCCACCCAGCGGCGCAGGCGCGCCGGGTCCCACAGGCCCTTGGGCAGGAACAGCACGATGACGACGAGGATGAGGCCGTTGATCACGAGGCGGAAATCCTTGAAGCCGCGCAGCAGCTCGGGCAGCAGCGTGAGGATGAGCGAGCCCAGCACCGGGCCCAGCAGGCTGTTGATGCCGCCGAGGATGGTCATCGTCAGGATCTCGACGCCGCGGTCGAAGCCGTACTCGTTCGGGCCGATGAAGAACGTCAGGTGCGCGTTGAGCGTGCCCGCCAGGCCGGCGATGGCCGCCCCCAGCACGAAGGCCACCATCTTGTGCGCGTCGACGTTGATGCCCATCAGGCCGGCGGCCGTTTCATCGAGCTTGATCGCCTCGAATGCACGGCCCGCCTTGGAGCGGCGCAGCCGGCCGAGCGCGAACAGCACCACCGCCAGCGACAGCGCCACGTGCCACCACTGCGTGGACTGCGGGATGCCGTTCAGGCCCAGCGCGCCGCCGGTCAGCGACTCGGTGTTGAGCACCACGATGCGCACCACCTCGCCGAAGGCCAGCGTGGCCATCGCCAGGTACACCCCCGACAGCCGCAGCGTCGGCTTGCCGATCACGAAGGCGACGACCATCGGCGCCGCCATGCCGCCGGCGATCGCGACCGGGAAGGGCATCCCGGCGTTCATCGTCAGCAGCGCCGAGGTGTAGGCGCCGATGCCCATGAACGCGCCGTTGGCCATGGCCAGCAGCCCGCACGAGAGCGTCAGGTAGATGGACAGCGCCAGCAGCGCGTTGGTGCCCAGCGTGAGCACCAGGTTGCTGTAGACCGCCCAGAAGTTGTCGAACCACTCCACGTTCATGCAGCCCCCTTGGCGCTGCGCGCCGTCCCCCCGAGGGGGAACTCGCCCTTGAGGCGGCTCGGCGTGCTCGTAGTCATACCTTGCGCTCCTGCAAGGTGCCGAACAGCCCCTTGGGCCGCACCAGCAGCACCAGGAACAGCAGGCCGAAGGCGACGGCGTCGCGCATGGTGGAGCCGATGTAGGCGACCGACAGCACCTCGGCGAAGCCCAGGAACAGGCCCGCCAGCATCGCGCCGCGGATGTCGCCCATGCCGCCGAGGATGATGACCGCGATGCCCTTGTGCAGGATCGGCTGGCCCATCAGCGGGAAAAGCGCGTTGGAGTAGAGGCCGATCAGCACGCCGGCCACGCCGCCCAGGCCGGCGGCGAAGAACGAGGTGAGCATGAACAGGCCCTGCACGTTCACGCCCAGCAGCGAGGCGGCCTTGGGTGATTCGGCGATGGCGCGCAGCGCGCGCCCGAGCTGGGTGCGGCGCAGCGTGAACATCAGCCCCGCCATCAGCACGAAGGACAGCAGGATGATGCCCAGCTCGATGACCGTGAGGTGCAGGCCGGCGAGCGTGATGGCGTCCTGCGGCAGCACCTCGACGGGAAAGCGCAGGTTCTCGGCGCCGAAGAGGCCCTGCGCCAGGTTGTTGATCGCGATGGCCAGGCCGATCGTCGCGATCATCGGAATCAGGTGGGGGGCATTGCGCGCGCGCAGCGGCCGCAACACCAGCGTGTCGATCAGCAGCCCCAGGATCCCGCTGACGGCGAAGGCCGCGATGATCGCGACCCACAGCGGCTGCTGGAGTTGGGTGACCGCCATCAGGGCGGCGTAGGCGCCGACCATGAACACGGCGCCGTGCGACAGGTTGATGACGCCCAGTACGCCGAAGATCAGCGTGAAGCCCAGCGCAAAGAGCGCATAGACGCAGCCCAGCGAGAGGGCATTGAACAACTGCTGTTCGAGCATGGAAATGAGCGGCGGCCCGTCGCCGCGAAGCGAGGGGCCGCCTGAGTTGGGCTGGTTACTTTTCGATGACGTAGGCGTTGCCGCGCGTCACGCTGACGATCGGCAACTGGTCGGCGTCGTAGCCGGCCGGCTTGCCCGCCTTGTCGGTGGCGCGGCGGAACTTGAAGGCGCCCGTGGCGCCCGTGACGCTCACTTCAGGCAGTGCGTTGCGCAGCGCCACGCGGTCCTTGGCGAGGTCGCCCGTGAGCTTGACCGTCTTCAGCGCCTGCGTGGCGATCTGCATCGCGTCGAAGGCCTGCGCCGCGAACTGGTCGGGGGCGGCGCCGAACTTCTTGTTGTACGCGTCGATGAAGGCGCTGTTCTCCTTCGTCTTGTTCTCGATCGACCAGGGGCTGCCGACCCACAGGCCGTCGGAGGCGCCCTTGGCCAGCTCGAACACCTTGACGGAGTTCATGCCGTTGCCGCCGATCACCGGCACGTTCAGGCCCAGCTGGCGGGCCTGCACCATGATGGGCGCGCCCTCGGCGATCAGCGCGGACAGCACGATCGCGTCGGGGTTGGTGGCCTTGATCTTCGTCAGCTGCGCCTTGAAGTCGACGTCGCCCTTGGCGAAGGTCTCGGTCGTGGTGACCGGGATCTTCAGGTCTTCGAGGGCCTTCTTGAAGTTGTCGTAGCCGCTCTTGGTGAAGACGTCGTCGTTGCCGTACAGCACCGCGACCTTCTTGATGCCGGCATGCTTGACGGCGGTCTTGATGGTGACGGGCAGCACGTCGGCCTCGGTCACCGAGTTGCGGAAGACGAAGTCGCCGATGCTGGTGATGCCGTCGGCGGTGTTCGAGGTGCCGAACACGACCGTTTTGGCGGCCTGGGCGATCGGGTCGGCCGCCTGTGCGGAGTTCGACAAGGTCGGGCCGAAGACCATCAGCACCCGGTCCTGGAAGATCAGCTTCTTGAAGGCGTTGATCGCCTCTTCCTTCTTGCCCTGCTCGTCCTCGATGACCAGCACGATCTTGTCGCCGTTGACGCCACCGGCGGCGTTGATCTGGTCCGCGGCCAGCTGGAAGCCATTGCGGATGCTTTGCCCATACTGGGCGGCGGGGCCGGAAAGGGCCTCGGCCATGCCGATCTTGATGTCGGCGGCCTGCGCGGCGGAACCCGCGGCGAGGGCGGCGGCCAGCGCGAGTGCGCGCAGCGAGCGGGGGAAGGGGCTGTTCAAGACATCTCCCGAAGAGACTGAAAAAGGGGACGCATGTTATCGCGTGGCGGCGCCGCCGCCATCCTGTCCAGCCCGTAGGTTCAGCGGGGCGACGGCGGGGGCGCGGGCACCTCGCGCACCTCGACGTCCACCACCTCGCCCTGGCGCAACCGCCAAGCGGCCGTGCCGGGCCGGGAAAACCCGCCCTCGGGGTCGCCGGATGCCTGCCGGTGCCGGAACAGGCTGAAATCGCCCATCGGGCGACGGCCGCGCAGCCGCGCCCAGCCCCACCAGCCGAGCAGGGCCAGCGCACCCACCACCAGCGATGCCATCAGTGACACCCACAGCAGCAGCACGCCCGCCACGCCGACCACCGTGCCCACCGCCACCGCGGTGACCTGTGTGCCGCGGCGCACCAAACCATCGAACCGGGATTTCGCGTTCATCGATGTCTGACGGGCGGGCTCCGCAGGAGTTCCCCATCCCCCGCCGCGCCGGCCACCGGCCGGGCCAGGGGCGCATCCCAGGGAAAACACCATGAAGCTGCCCTCCATCCTGCTCGCCGTGGCTGGCCTGGCCGGCGCTGCCGTGCACGCCGACGCCGAAGGGCTCGTCGCCATCCCGGCCCTGCAGGGCCGCGGAGCCACCAGCCCCTGGGCCGGGCAGCGGGTGGCGACCCAGGGCACCGTCACGCTGGTGACCGGCGACGGCTTCTTCCTGCAGGATCCGGCCGGTGACGGCGATCCGCTCACCTCCGACGGCATCCGGGTGCGCGCGGGCCACGTGCCCGGCCTGGCCGCGGGACGCCGGGTGCGGGTGACCGGCACGGTCGCCGAGCTTGCGCCCGAGGCCGCCCGCGAGCGGGCGGCGGCCGGCCGCACGACGACGGTGCTGACGTCCGCGGGGGCCGTGCGGGTGGCAGGCGCCGGCGCCCCGGTGGCCGCCGTGGATGTCGATCTGCAGGCCGAGGCCGAGGGCGGCCTGGAGCGCTACGAAGGCATGCTCGTGCGCCTGGCCGGCCCGCTGACGGTGTCGGACCCCCATGCGCTCGGCCGCTTCGGCCAGTTGATCCTGTCGGCCGGCGGGCGGCTGGAGGCGCCGACCCACCGCCACCCTCCCGGCCCGCAGGCCCGGGCGCTCGCCCGCGACAACGCCCGCCGCCGCATCGTGCTGGACGAGGGCAGCCTGCAGCCGAACCCGCCGGCCGTGCCCTACCTCGGCGAGGGCGGCACGGTGCGTGCCGGGGACCGCGTCGAGGCCGTCACCGGCGTGCTCGACGAGGGGCCGGGCGCGCCGGGCGCCGGCGCCTCGGGCGGCTACCGGATCCATCCGGCCGTGCCGCCGCGTTTCGTGCGGGCCCATGCCCGCACCGCGGCGCCCGCGGCGGTCGGCGGCAACGTCAAGGTCGCCGTCTTCAACCTGCAGAACTACTTCACCACCTTCTCCGACGGGCGCACCGCCGACGGCCGCGCCGGCCAGGGCTGCACGCGGGGCGGACAGCGCTCGGCGGCCGACTGCCGCGGCGCCGGCTCGCTCGGCGAGTTCCGGCGCCAGCAGGCCAAGCTCGTCGCGGCGCTGCGGGCCATCGATGCCGACGTGGTAGGCTTGGTGGAGATCGAGAACAACGGCCCCGTCGCGGTGCAGAACCTCGTCGACGCGCTCAACGCGGCCATGGGCGCGGGCACCTACGCGGCCGTGCCGGACCCGCCCGCCACGGGCACCGACGCCATCAAGGTGGCGATGATCCACAAGCCCCGCGTGCTCGGGCGCGTGGGCGCCGCGCGCGCCGACGCCAGCCCCGTGCACGACCGGCCGCCGCTGGCGCAGGCCTTCTCCTTCGGCGAGGGCGGAGAACGCTTCACCGTGGTGGTGGGGCACTTCAAGTCGAAGCGGTGCGAGGCGGCCGCCGGCGCCGATGCCGACCTCGGCGACGGCCAGGGCTGCCACAACGGCCGCCGCGTGCGGCAGGCGCAGGCGGTGGCGGACTTCCTGGATACGGCGGCCGCGGCGGCGGGCACGGCGGGCGTGCTGCTGGTCGGCGACCTCAACGCCCACCCCCAGGAGGATCCGGCGCAGGTGCTGGCCGCCCGCGGCTACGTCGACGTGGCCGCGAGGCACGTGCCGCCGCCGGGCCACACCTACGTGTTCGGCGGCGAGGCCGGCCGCCTCGACCACGCGTGGGCCGACGCCGCGCTGGCCGCCCGCGTCAGCGGCGCGGCGGTGTGGCACATCAACGCCGACGAGCCGGCGGCGCTCGACTACCGGCTGGCGTACAGGCAGCCCGCCTGCGCCGCCTGCGCGCCCGACCTCTACAGGCCGGGGCCGTTCCGCGCATCCGACCACGATCCGGTGATCGTCGGCCTGGCGCTGCGCCGCGGCGCAACCCGCTGAACGCGCTCAGCCGCCGGCACGCTTGACCGTCCAGCCCGCCCCCTGGAGGTGGGCGACGACCTTGTCGCGGTGGTCTCCCTGCAGCTCGATCTCGCCGTCCTTGGCGGTGCCGCCCGAGCCGCACAGCGTCTTGAGCCGCGTGCCAAGCTGGGTGAGCGCGGCCGCGTCCAGCGGCAGGCCGCGCACGACGGTCACCGCCTTGCCGCCACGGCCTTTGGTCTCGCGCCAGACGCGCACGATGCCATCCGTGGGTGGCGGGGCCGCCTGCCGGCTGGCGCACAGGCACTGCGCGACGGGTTGCCGGCACGCCGGGCACATGCGCCCGGCGTCGGTTGAATAGACAAGTCCGCCTGGGGCGGAGCGGCGTTGGGAGGAGGCCATCGGTGTGTCGTGACGGGGCGGAAGCCGCAAGCGTAAGGCCTAACATCGCCGCATGCCCGAGCCGCACGACACCGCCGTTCCACCCACCCGGCCGCGCCGCGCCCGCGAGGTCAAGCCCGAGGGGCAGTGGCACCACGGCAACCTGCGCGAATCGCTGATCCAGTGGGGCACGCACCTGATCGACACGCAGGGCATCGAGGCGATGAGCCTGCGCGCGGCCGCCAAGCTGGCCGGCGTGTCGCAGGGGGCGCCGGCCCATCACTTCGGCGACAAGAAGGGCCTGCTTGCGGCGATCGCGGCGCAGGGCTTCCGCGACCTGGTTGCGCTGCGGCACAAGCGGCTCGCCGCGGTCGATCCGCACGACGGCCCGGCGCGGCTGCGGGCGGTGATGCTGGCCTACGTCGACTTCGCGCAGGCGCACCCTGCGCGCTTCCACCTGATGTGCGGCCCGTTCTTCGACAGGCGCGACGACTACCCCGAGCTCACAGAGGCCGGCACCGCCTCGTATGCGCTGCTGCGCAGCGTCGTGGTGCCGCTGCTGCCCGCCGGGCGGCGGGCGGGGCTGAGCGACGACGACCTCGCCTTCGCCGTGTGGGCGACGACCCACGGCCTCGCCACGCTGCGCATGCACCGCCGGGCGGCGCCGGTGCGCACCGGCCCGCGCCGCAGCGCCGACCAGCTGTGCGACGTGATGGTCCGCTTCTGCCTGCTCGCCATCAACGGGCTCGCCGCGCAGGCGCCGGCGGATGGTTCGGCGTAAACTAGACACTGCCTAGTTTGCCGGAGAGCCTGCATGACACTTCCTATCGTCCTGGCCGAGCGCCTGCGCCTGCCCGTGGTGGCCTCGCCGCTGTTCATCGTCTCGAACCCCGACCTGGTGATCGCGCAGTGCAAGGCCGGCATCGTCGGCTCGTTCCCGGCACTGAACGCCCGGCCCGCCGACCAGCTGGAGGTCTGGCTCGAGCGCATCACCACCGAGCTGGCCGAATACGACCGCCAGCATCCGGAGGCACCGTCGGCGCCGTTCGCGGTGAACCAGATCGTCCACCGCTCGAACGACCGGCTGGCGCACGACATGGCGGTGTGCGCGAAGTTCAAGGTGCCCATCGTCATCACCTCGCTGGGCGCCCGCGTCGAGATCAACGAGGCGGTTCACGCCTGGGGCGGCATCGTGCTGCACGACGTGATCGACAACCACTTCGCGCGCAAGGCGATCGAGAAGGGCGCCGACGGCCTGATCGCCGTCGCGGCCGGCGCGGGCGGGCACGCGGGCTTCCAGTCGCCGTTCGCGCTGGTGCAGGAGATCCGCGAGTGGTTCGACGGCCCGCTGCTGCTGTCGGGCTCGATCGCCTCGGGCCGCGCCATCCTGGCCGCGCAGACGCTGGGCGCCGACCTGGCCTACATCGGCTCGGCCTTCATCGCCACGCAGGAGGCCAACGCCGTCGAGGGCTACAAGCAGATGATCGTCGACTCGACGGCCAAGGACATCGTGCACACCAACCTGATCACCGGCGTGCACGGCAACTACCTCAAGCCCTCGCTGCGCAACGCCGGCATGGACCCCGACAACCTGCCGGTGAGCGACGCCTCGGCGATGAACTTCGGCTCCGACCGCCAGAAGCCCAAGGCCTGGAAGGACGTGTGGGGCTGCGGCCAGGGCATCGGCGTGCTGCACGACGTGCCGCCGGCGGCCGAGCTCGTCTCGCGGCTCGCGGCGCAGTACGAGGCCGCGCGTGCCGACTGGCTGCAGCGCATCGCCCCGCGGCCCGCGGTGCGGGAACACGCGGGGGCTTGACCGGCATCAAGGGGCGCGGGGGCGGGGGGCCCTAGGCTCGCGGCCTGACCGCAACGGCATGGAGCCGACCCCCAAGATGACCGATCTTTCCTGCACGGCGGCGGCCGTGCCCCCGCAGGTGCCGCCGGCGCCGCCGATCCCGCACCGCAAGGAAATCCGCGCCTGGCTGGCGCCCATCGCCGCCCGCAGCACGGCCTACGCCCTCTGGCTCTCGCTGCTCGACATCACGCTGTTCGCGCTGGCCCTGTGGGCGGCCGTGGCGGCGGCGCATCCGGTGCTGCAGGTGCTGGCCGGCATCGGTGCCGGGCTGGTGATCGCGCGGCTGTTCATCCTGGGCCACGACGCCTGCCACCAGAGCTTCACGCCCCACCGCGGCCTCAACCGCTGGCTCGGCCGGCTGCTGTTCCTGCCCTCGTTGACGCCCTACAGCCTCTGGGAGGTGGGGCACAACGTGGTGCACCACGGGTACACCAACCTCAAGGGCTTCGACTTCGTTTGGGAGCCGCTGACGCTGGCCGAATTCCGCGCGCTGCCGCGCTGGCGGCAGGGGCTGGAGCGGGTCTACCGCAGCGGCTGGGCGCCGTGGCTGTACTACCTCGTCGAGGTGTGGTGGGTGCGCATGGTGTTCCCGGGCAAGCGCCACATGCCCACGCGGCGCGCGGTGTTCACGCGCGACGGCCTGCTGGTGAGCGCGGCGGCCGCGCTGTGGGCCGGCGGGCTGGCGGCGGCGGCGCTGGCCACCGGCCAGGCGGTCGCGTGGGTGCTGCTCGTGGGCTTCGTGCTGCCGTTCCTCGTGTGGAACGTGATGGTCGGCTTCGTGCTGTATGCGCACCATACGCACACGAGCATCGAATGGCATGCCGACAAGGCCTCGTGGTCGGCGGCGCAGCCCTTCGTGTCGACCACGGTGCACCTGACTTTCCGCTCGTTCGTCGGCGCGGCGCTGCACCACATCATGGAGCACACCGCGCACCACGTCGACATGAGCGTGCCGCTGTACCGCCTGCGGCAGGCGCAGCGGCTGCTCGAGGCCCGGCTGCCCGGGCGCATCGTGGTGCAGCGGTTCTCGCTGCGCTGGTACTTCGACACGGCCCGCCGCTGCAAGCTCTACGACCTGCAGGCCCGCTGCTGGACGGACTTCGACGGCCGGCCGACAAGCCCGCCCGCGACGGGCTGAAGCACACGCCGGCGCACGCAGCGCGGGCCTGCCTACACTGGCGGTCTCGCCCCTGCCAGCCTGCCGCCATGCGCATCGAAGAGTTCCGCCAACGCCTGCGTGCCCTGGGCGCCAAGCCCACCCACGAGGCGCGGCTGCTGCGCCAGTGGGTGAATGCGCGGCCGCTGGAAGGCGGCCGCAGCCTCGCGGAGCACTTCCTGCCGCAGCGCGTGCGCGACGAGCTGCCGGCGCTGGCGGCCGACCTGTCGGCGCTCGCGCGGGTGCGTTCAGCCCACCCCGCCGAGGACGGCGCCGAGCGCCTGCTGGTCGAGCTGGCCGACGGCCAGACGGTGGAAAGCGTGCTGCTGCCGCGCGATGGGCTGTGCGTGTCGGCGCAGGTGGGCTGCGCGGTCGGCTGCGTGTTCTGCATGACCGGGCGCGACGGCCTGCTGCGCCAGGTGGGCAGCGCCGAGATCGTCGCGCAGGTGGTGCTGGCACGCCAGCGCCGTCCGGTGAAGAAGGTGGTGTTCATGGGCATGGGCGAGCCTGCGCACAACCTGGACAACGTGATGGAGGCGATCACGCTGCTGGGGCGCGAAGGCGGCATCGGCCACAAGCAGCTCGTGTTCTCGACCGTGGGCGATCCGCGCGTGTTCGAGCGCCTGCCGCAAGGCCCGGTGAAGCCGGCGCTGGCGCTGTCGCTGCACACCACCTACGCGCAGCGCCGGGCCGAGCTGCTGCCGCGCGCGCCGCGCATCGATCCGGCAGCCCTGGTGGACGAGGGCGAGCGCTACGCCCGCGCCACCGGCTACCCGATCCAGTACCAGTGGACGCTGCTCGAGGGCATCAACGACGGCGACGACGAGCTCGACCGCGTCGCCGGGCTGCTGCAGGGCAAGTACGCGATGATGAACCTCATCCCGTACAACACGAACGAAGGGCTGCCGTTCCGGCGGCCCGACGGCGAGCGCGCCGCCGAGATGGCGCGCTTCCTGAACCGCCGTGGCGTGCTGACGCGGCTGCGGTGGTCGGCGGGACAGGAGATCGATGGCGGCTGCGGGCAGCTGCGGGCGCGTACGGCGCCCCAGCCGGTGCGTGTTCACCGTCGTCCGGTATCTTCCTAGGCCCGCCCCGCGACGAAAGGAAGCTTCTCCATGCCAGCGAAGACCCCTCCCGCGAAGACGCCGTCCCGGCGCACGGACGATGCCCTGCTGCGCGCGATGCGCAGCTACGTGCGGGCCAAGAGCCCGGAGCTGCTCGAGGACCCCAACATCACCAGCGTGGGCATCGGCCACAAGATGGTGCCCGGCGCCGCCGGGCCGCAGCTCGCGATCCAGTTCACCGTGGCGCGCAAGGCGTCGCCGGAGGCGCTGGAGACGCTCGGCACGGTGCGCATCCCGGCGACGATCGAGATCGCCGGCGTGCAGGTGCCCACCGACGTCGTCGAGCGCACCTACAAGCCCTCGTACATCGAGGTGCAGCTGCAGGCCAAGGATCCGCGCAAGGCCCGCGCCGACGTGATGGCGGCCGGCATGAGCGTGGGCAACGTCTTCACGACGGCCGGCACCATCGGCGCCTTCGTGCGCGACCGGGAGACGCGGGCGGTGCTGCTGCTGTCGAACTGGCACGTGCTGCAGGGCCCCCAGGGCTACATCGGCGTGGACGTGGTGCAGCCCGGCCGGCACGACGACAACCGCGTCGAGTTCAACAAGATCGGCAGGCTGCTGCGCAGCCACCTGGGGCCGGCCGGCGATTGCGCCGTGGCCACCGTGGCCGGGCGCGCGGTGTCCGACGAAGTGCTCGGGCTCGGCGTGCGGGTGACGGCCATCGGCGACCCGGAGCTCGGCGATGCGGTGATCAAGAGCGGCCGCACCACGGGTGTGACGCAGGGCACCGTGGTGCGCATCGAGGTCAACACCAAGATGGACTACGGCGCCGGCATCTCGGCGGTGGTCGGCGGGTTCGAGGTCGGGGTCGACAGCGCCGCGCCGCCGGCGGACGGCGAGATCTCGCGCGGGGGCGATTCCGGCGCATCGTGGTTCGCGGTCGATGCGCAGGGCCGGACCACCGGCGTGATGCTGGGCCTGCACTACGCCGGCGATGCGGAGGGCACGGATGCCGAGTTCGCGCTGGCCTGCTATGCCAAGTCGGTGATGACGGCGCTGGAGGTCGAGCCGCTGGGCGACATGGAACTGCCGGAGGCCGGCACGCTCGCCGACGGCCTGGTGCCGCGCGACGGCTTCGACCGCCGCTTCCTCGAC
Source organism: Aquincola agrisoli (assembly GCF_036621135.1). NCBI lineage: Bacteria > Pseudomonadati > Pseudomonadota > Betaproteobacteria > Burkholderiales > Sphaerotilaceae > Aquincola > Aquincola agrisoli. The sequence goes on along the minus strand of NZ_JAZIBG010000025.1, from coordinate 49,220 downwards.
TTCGCCATCGATGCGCCCAAGTTCATCAAGGGCCGGCAGGCGGACCTGGCCACGCTCGACGACGATGCCGAGCTGCGCTACTGCCACTTCTCGGTCTGGCTCAGCCGGGCGCGCAGGTACCCGCTGTGCGTGGCCTGGAACATCGACGGCAGCCAGTTCAAGCGCCTGAAGCGCACCGGCTTCCGCACCGACCGCCGCGGCGGCCTGGCCGCCTTCCAGTTCGACGACAAGCTCTACGGCAACAACCCGCTGGACAAGGGCCACATCGCGCGCCGGGCCGACCTGTGCTGGGGCTCGATGGAGGAGGCCCGGCAGGGCAACTACGACAGCTTCTACTACACGAACATCGTGCCGCAGCACGAGGCGTTCAACCAGAGCGGCAACGTCGACGACGATCCCGAGGGCGGCGTGTGGGGGCGGCTGGAGAACACCTTGTTCGATGCCGAGTCGCCGCACCAGCTGCGGGTCAGCGTGATGGCGGGCCCGGTGTTCGGCCCCGAGGACCGCAAGTTCGTGCAGAACGGCGTCGAGTGCTTCCTGCCCAACGAGTTCTGGAAGCTCGTCGCCTACCGGGACGATGCCGACGGCAAGGAGAAGGTGTTCGCCTTCCTGCTCACGCAGAAGCACCTGGTCGAGCCGCTGACGGTGCCCGAGGGCCTGCAGCTCGAGCCGTGGCTGTGGGCGCGGGTCAAGCTGCGCGACCTGGAGGCACGCACCGGCATCCGCTTCGGCGCGGCGATGCGCCGCCGCGAGAGCCCGTTCGCCGTGCCGGAGACCCTGGGCGACGCCCCGGTCATCAAGATCCTCTCGTCGCCGGCCGAGTACTTCGCCTAGCGCCGCCGCGGCCAGCCTGCCGCGCCGCCCCCGCCCCGGGCGCCGGTTCTGGCGTCTGACGGTCACTGGTTCCCGTTATTTCTTCTTCTTGTTCGTCTTCCCTTTGTCGTAATGCCACTTGATGGCGAAGAACATGCCCGTGCCGAACACGAGGATCTTGAAAGTGACCAAGACGATGGGGATCCATTCCATTGGTTCGGGTATGTCGAGTCAATTGCCAGCGAAGCCGCCCAGACCGTGAATGTGCCGACGCGCGGCCGCGTTGCACAGGCTCAGATCGCGTCGAAACAGCAGATCAGATGGCGCGGCATCAGCCCGGCGGCGGCATCTGCCCCAGCAGCTTGTCCAGCGTGATGGGGTAGTCGCGCACCCGCATGCCCGTCGCGTTGTGGATCGCGTTGGCGACCGCGGCCCCGACGCCGCAGATGCCGAGTTCGCCCACGCCCTTGGCCTTCATCGGAGAGGCGACCGGATCGGTCTCGTCGAGGAAGATGACGTCCTGGTGCGGGATGTCGGCATGCACCGGCACCTCGTAGCCGGCGAGGTCGTGGTTGACGAAGAAGCCGCGCCGGGTATCGACCACCAGGTCCTCCATCAGCGCGGCGCCGACGCCCATCGTCATCGCCCCGATCACCTGGCTGCGTGCCGACTTGGGGTTGAGGATCCGTCCCGCCGCGCACACCGCGAGCATGCGCCGCACGCGGACCTCGCAGGTCGCCGCGTCGACGCCCACCTCGACGAAGTGGGCGCCGAAGGTGGACTGCTGGAAGCGCTTGTCGAGGTCGCCGTACTCGATGCCGTCCTCCGCCACGAGGCCCTTGTCACCCGCCGCCTGCGCCAGCGGCACCCGGCGCGCGCCGGCGCGAACCTGGTCGTTGGCGAACACCGCCTGCGCCGGGTCGATGCCGACGCTGCGCGCCACGGCCTCGCGCAGCTTCATGCAGGCCGCGTACACGCCCGAAGTGGAGTTGGCGGCACCCCATTGCCCACCCGAGCCGCAGGACACGGGGAAGTCCGAGTCGCCCAGCCGCACCACGACCTTGTCCAGCGGCACGCCCAGGGTCTCGGCGGCCGTCTGCGCGATGATGGTGTAGGAGCCGGTGCCGATGTCCGTCATGTCGGTCTCGACGGTGACGATGCCGCGGCCATCGAGGCGCACCCGCGCGGCCGAGGCCATCTGCAGGTTGTTGCGGAACGCCGCCGCCACGCCCATGCCGACGAGCCAGCGGCCGTCGCGCACCTGGCCCGGGCGCGCCTGGCGCGCGCTCCAGCCGAAGCGCTGCGCGCCCAGGCGCAGGCACTCGGTGAGCCGGCGCTGCGAGAAGGGCCGCTGCGGCTTCTCGGGATCCACCTGCGTGTCGTTGAGCACGCGGAACTCGACCGGGTCCATGCCGAGCCGCTCGGCCATTTCGTCGATCGCCACCTCGAGCGCCATCATCCCGGGTGCCTCGCCGGGCGCGCGCATCGCGTTGCCCTCGGGCAGGTCGAGCACGGCCAGCCGCATCTCGGTCAGCCGGTGGGCGCCCGCGTACAGCAGGCGGGTCTGGTTCACCGCGGTCTCAGGGCCGCCGCCGGGCAGGTCGCCGGACCAGCTCTCGTGCGCGATCGCGGTGATGCGCCCGTCGCGACCGGCGCCGATGCGGATGCGCTGGATGGTGGCGGGCCGGTGCGTGGTGTTGTTGAACATCAGCGGGCGCTGCAGCGCCACCTTGACCGGCCGGCCCGCGGCGCGCGCGCCGAGCGCGGCCAGCAGCGCGTCGCTGCGCAGGAACAGCTTGCCGCCGAAGCCGCCGCCGATGTAAGGCGAGACCAGGCGCACCTTCTCCTTCGGGATGCCCAGCGTCTTGGCGAGGTCGCCGGTGCTCCAGGCCACCATCTGGTTGGCGGTCCAGACGGTGAGCCGGTCGCCTTGCCACGCCGCCAGCGTGGCATGCGGCTCCATCATCGCGTGGGCCTGGTCGGGCGTGGTGTAGTGCGCGTCGAGGCGGACCGCCGCGGCGTCGAAGGCGGAATTGAAGTCGCCCACCGCGGTGCGGGTGGGGCCGCTGGAATCGGTCTCCTTGGCGAGCGGCGCGCGGTCCTTCACCGCTGCGAGGTCGAAGGTGCCCGGCACCGCGTCGTAGGCCACGCGGATCAACGAGGCGGCCGCCCGGGCCTGCTCGAAGGTCTTCGCGACGACCACGGCGATGGCCTGGTGGTAGTGCTCGATCTCCGGCCCGCCCAGCAGCTTGGCGGTGTTGTACTGGCCCTTGGCCAGCGGGCCGGCGTTCTGCGCCGTGACGATCGCCAGCACGCCGGGGGCGGCTTGGGCGGCGTTCAGGTCCATCGAGGCGATGCGGCCCTTGGCAATGCCGGCGCCCAGCACCACACCGTAGGCGGGGTCGCGCACGACGTCGTGGCGCTCGTAGGCATAGGGGGCGGTGCCGGTGGCCTTGAGCGGACCGTCGATGCGGTCCAGCGGGCGGCCGACCACGTTGAGCTGGTCGATGGGGTTGGTGGTGGCAGGGGTGTCGAACTTCATGGCTCAGGCCTTGGCATCTGCCAGCACCGCGGCGAGCGTGCGCTCGACCAGCGGCAGTTTGAAAGCGTTGTCGGGCGTCGTGCGCGCACCGGCGAGGAGCTGGCCTGCGGCCGACGCGGCGCCTTGCGGCAGCGCCGCGTCGGCGGCCTCCACGCGCCAGGGCTTGTGCGCCACGCCGCCCAGCGCGACGCGGCCGCTGCCGTCGCGCTGCACCACGGCGGCGACCGAGACCAGCGCGAAGGCATAGGACGCGCGGTCGCGGACCTTGCGGTAGAGGTGCCGGCCGCCGACCGGCGGCGGCAGCGTGACGGACGTGATCAGCTCGCCGGGTTCCAATGCCGTCTCGGCCTGCGGCGTGTCGCCCGGCAGGCGGTGGAAGTCGGCGATGGGGATGGTCCGGATGCGGCCGTCGGCGCGCACGGTGTCGATTCCCGCATCGAGCACGCGCATCGCCACCGCCATGTCGCTCGGGTGTGTCGCGATGCAGGCGGTGCTCGTGCCCACGATCGCGTGTTGCCGGCTGAAGCCCCCGATGGCCGAGCAGCCGCTGCCCGGCACGCGCTTGTTGCACGGCTGGTTCGTGTCGTAGAAGTAGGGGCAGCGCGTGCGCTGCAGCAGGTTGCCGGCGGTGGTGGCGCGGTTGCGCAGCTGGCCGGAGGCGCCGGCGAGCAGCGCCCGCGAGAGCACGGCGTAGTCGCGCCGCACGCGGCTGTCGGCCGCCAGGTCGGTGTTGCGCACCAGTGCGCCGATGCGCAGGCCGCCGCCCGGCATGGGCTCGATCCGGTCGAGCCCGAGGCCGTTCACGTCGACGAGGTGGGTCGGCGTCTCGATCTCCAGCTTCATCAGGTCGAGCAGGTTGGTGCCCCCCGCGATGAACCGGGCGCCCGGCCAGCGCAGCACCGAGGCGGCCGCGTCCTGCGGCGTGCGCGCGCGCTCGTAGGTGAAGGCCCTCATGCCTTGCTCCCGGCCACGTCCATCATCGCATCGACGATGTTCGAGTAAGCACCGCAGCGGCAGATGTTGCCGCTCATGCGCTCGCGCAGTTCCTCGGCCGACAGCAGGGGGCGGGCGGTCAGGTCGGCCGTCACATGGCTGGGGATGCCGCTGCGCACCTCATCCAGCACCGCGACCGCGGAGCACACCTGGCCCGGCGTGCAGTAGCCGCACTGGTAGCCGTCATGGCGCACAAACGCCCGCTGCATCGGGTGCAGGCTGCGCGGCGTGCCCAGGCCTTCGATCGTGGTGACGCTCGCGCCTTCGTGCATCACCGCGAGCGTCAGGCAGGTGTTGATGCGTCGCCCGTCGACGATGGCCGTGCAGGCGCCGCACTGGCCATGGTCGCAGCCCTTCTTGGTGCCGGTCAGGTGCAGGTGCTCGCGCAGCGCGTCGAGCAGCGTGGTCCGGTTGTCGAGCGCCAGCGTGTGGCTGCGGCCGTTGACCTTGAGGGAGACGCGGGTGGGCGTGGTGGCGTCCGTCACCGCCGGGGCGGCGGTCTGGGCGGCGGCCCCAGGGGCCGCCATCGCGGCCGCGGCCGACGTGCTGGCGACCAGCACGTCGCGTCGGGAGATCAGGCAGGGATCGGTTCTTTCCATCGGTGTTCCTGTGCGGCGGCGGCCCGCGCCGGGCGATGGAGTTCACTGTATGCGGCGCCCGCCGGATCGCCGTAGGACCGCGACGACTCCGGCCGTCGGAGAGCGCGAGGACGCCCGCCGGCGTCAGCCCGTGCGCTGGAGGCCGGCGGCGGCCCGCAGCATCGCGGCCAGGCTGGCCTCGACGTCGTCGTCGGTGGTGGCCCACGAGCTGACGCTGATGCGCATCGCCGTGCGGCCCTGCCACTCGGTCACGCCGCACCAGCAGGTGCCGTCCTCCTGCAGCGCGGCGATGGTGCGGCGCGTGGCCTCGGGTGGGCCGAAGCCGACGAGCACCTGGTTCAGCACCACGTCGTTCAGCACCTCGTGGCCGGCGGCGCGCAGGCCGTCGGCGAAGCGGCGGGCGTGGCGGCAGCACCGCTCCACCATCTCCGCCACGCCTTGGCGGCCCAGGCTCGCCAGCGCGGCCCAGATGTCGACGCCGCGTGCGCGGCGCGACAGCTCGGGCGTGTAGTCCGAGGGCGACCGCGCGGTGGCGTGCACCGGCAGGTAGGCGGCGGTCACCGACATCGCGGCCCGCAGGCTGTGCTCGTCGCGCACGAAGGCGAGGCCGCTGTCGTAGGGCACGTTGAGCCACTTGTGGGCATCCGTCGCCCAGGAGTCGGCCAGCGCCAGGCCTTCGGCGAGGTGGCGCAGCGCGGGCGAGGCGGCTGCCCACAGCCCGAACGCCCCGTCGACGTGCACCCACGCGCCGGCCTCGCGCCCGCGCTCGCACAGGGCGGCAAGCGGATCGAACGCGCCGGTGTTCACGTTGCCCGCCTGCAGGCACAGGATCGTCGGCCCCTGCAGCGGCGGCAGTCGGTCGGCACGCATGCGGCCCTGCGCATCGGTGGGAACCTTGACCACGCGGCTGCGGCCCAGGCCCAGCACGCCCAGCGACTTGAACAGCGTCGGATGGGCCTCGGCGCCCACCACCACGGTGATGGGCGGCGCCCCGAAGAGGCCGTCGGCCTCCACGTCCCAGCCCGCGCGGCGCAGCACCGCGTGGCGGGCCGCCGCCAGGCCGCACAGGTTGGCCTGGGTCGCCCCGGTGACGAAGGCGCCGGCGGTGCCGGCGGGCAGCCCGAGCAGGTCGAGCAGCCAGCGCAGCGCGGCGTGCTCGAACGCGGCGACACCCGGCGTGGGCCCATGCAGTGCGGCGTTCTGGTCCCAGGCCGTCGCCAGCCAGTTGGCCGCGAGCGCGACCGGCAGCGACCCGCCGATCACGAAGCCGAAGAAGCGCCCCCCGGCCGAGGCCGCCGTGGCCGGCGAGCCCAGCGCGTCGAGCTGGTGGAGCACGGCCAGCGGGTCCTGCGGCTGCTCGGGCAGCGGCGCATCGAGCAGGCGCAGCTGCTCGACGGCCGCGGCCGAGGGCGGCACGGGCCGCGCCGGCAGGCCTTGGAGGTAGCCGTCGGCAAGCCGGGCGGCGGTCGAGAGGAGGGGGTCCACGGGCCGGATTCTGCGCCCGGAGGCCGCCCGCGGCTCAGCCGGCTTCGCCCTTGCGGTCGGCGTGGCCGAGGTGGCGCTCCGGGGCGATCCGGTCGCGCACCCGCTGCTTCAGCTCGGTGATCTCGGGGAAGCGGCCTTCCTCCTTGCGCGACCAGACCCGCTCGCCGTCGGCATGCACCTCGAAGACGCCGCCCGTGCCGGGCCGCAGCACCAGTTCGCCGATCTCGTCGAAGGTGCCGAGCAGCTCCTGCGCCATCCAGGCGGCGCGCAGCAGCCAGCGGCACTGGGTGCAGTAGTGGATCTCGACGCGGTGGGTCATCGCGGTTCGTCAGCGGGCACGGAGGACCGAGTATCGGCCGCTTCATGCCGGGGCGCGAGGGCGACGCAGCGGCCATGAGCGGCAGGCATGCCTTTGCCTCAAGTGGCGGCCCGGGCAGCGGCGCCAAGCGCGAGCACCGCCTTCTGCACCTGCTGCAACGGCCGGCTCAGCGGCTTGTCCCGGCGGATGACCCAGGCCAGCGTCCGGCTCAGCCTCGGCGAGAGGGGCAGCACCTCGATCCCGCGGCGTGAACGCGCCTGGGCGACGCCGAGTTGCGGCAGCAGGGACCAGCCCAGGTGCGCGGCCACCATCTCCTTGATCGCCTCCACGCTGCCGAGCTCCATCACGGGCCGGACGGCCAGGCCGCCATCCCTGAACCACTGGTTGATCAGCGCCCGTGTGTTCGCGCCTTCCTCGAAGAGGACCAGGGGATGCCTGGACAGCGACACCGCGGTCACGCTCCTGCGCCCCTGCGCGGCCCCGCGCGGGGCGATCGCGACGAAGGGGTCCTCCAGCACCGGGGTGACGTCGAGGCTCCTGCTCGATATCGGCAGCGTGACCAGTGCGGCGTCCAGCGTGTTCTCCTCGACCCGGCGGACGACCTCCGGCGTGTTGCCGGTGCTCACGGCGATCTCCAGCTGCGGGTTCGCGCGCTTCAGCCGGCCGAGCATCGGCGGAAGAAGGTGGATGCAGGCCGTGGCGCCCGCGCCGATGCGCACCTTGCCGGCCGCCGAATCGGTCCACCGGGTGAGGGCCGCCTCGGCATCCGCCAGTGCCAGGCTGATCCGCTGGGCATGGAGCGCCAGCTCGCCGCCTGCCTCGGTCGCACGCACCCGCCTTCCGACGCGCTCGACGAGCCGCAGCTGCAGGCGCCGCTCGAGTTCCTTGATGTGGTGGCTGACGGCCGGCTGCGACATCTCCAGGTGCTCGGCAGCCTTGGAGAAGCTGGCCTTCTGGATGACGGCCGTCAGTGTGAGCAGGTGGTCGGGATTGAGATGCCGCATAAGGAAGCTTGATGATTTGCATGCGTTTCATCCGGTTCCTCGATGCTAGGGCCGCGCATAGAGTGCCGGCGGAACGATCATGGATTCAACGGCCAGAACCACCCATGCACGGCAGCCCGCGGCGGGCCGCGATGCACCGCTGGACACGAAGCTCGTCGTGCGCCTCGGGCTCTCACAGGTGGTGGGATGGGGCACGATGCACTACCTCATCGCCGTGTTCGCCGCCCCCATGGCGGACGACTTGGGCTGGAGCCTGTCGTTCGTCCAGGCCGGCTTCTCGCTTGCACTGGTGGTGATGGCGCTGGCATCGCCGGCCGTCGGCCGCTGGATCGACGCGCACGGAGGGCGCGGCATCCTGATGGCCGGCTGCCTGGTGGGCGCCGGCGGCTGCGGCCTGCTCGCGTCCTGCGTGAACGAAGCGACCTACCTGGGCGGATGGGTGCTGCTCGGCCTGGCGATGGCCATGTCGCTGTACGACGCCGCGTTCTCGACGCTCGCGCGCATCGCCGGCCCTTCCGCCCGGCGCGCGATGGCCGCCGTCACGCTCTTCGGCGGGCTGGCCTCCACCGTGTTCTGGCCTTTCGGGCAATGGCTCTCGGGGGCCGCGGGCTGGCGAGGCGCCCTGTGGGTGTACGCGGCGATCCTCGCATCCGCGTCGTTGCTGCACCGCCGTGTGCCCAGGGCGCCGCCGCGCGAGCCATGCGCCATCGAGCCGCGCACCGCCATGACGGCGCGTGCCGGGGCCGGGCGGATGGATGTGCTGCTGTACGGCATCGTCGTGGTGCTGGTGGTGTTCATGCAGACGGGGGTCGCCGCGCACTTCATCGAGTTCGTCCGCGGCCTCGGCTGGAGTCCGGCCGCCGCCGGCCTGGTCGCCTCGCTGCTGGGCGTGGGGCAGTTCACCGGCAGGGCCTGGGTCGTGCTGCGGGGCCACCGCCACGACGCGACGATCCTGAACCTCATTCCCGGTGCGCTCCTGATGCTGTGCTACGTCGTGCCGCTCACGGCGGGCGGCAGCCTCGCCGGCATGGCGGCGTTCGCGCTGCTGTACGGGGCCGGCAACGGGATCGCGACCATCTCCCGGGGGGCCATGCCCCTGGTGCTCTTCGACCCCGGCCAATACGGCCGGATCATGGGATCGCTCATGCGGCCGGCCTTGCTGCTCGCCGCGCTGGCGCCGGTGGCGCTCGCCGAGGCGATCGGGCGCGTCGGGCACCGCGCCACCCTGGGCATGCTGCTGGCATCGTGCGTGCTGCTGCTGGCATGCTCGATCGCCTTGGCCGTGCGCTTTCATCACCACACGAGGAGACAACATGCAACGTAGAGGAATGGTGCTTGTGACGGGCGGCAGCCGCGGCATCGGCGCGGCCACCGTGCGGCTCGCCGCCGAGGCCGGCTTCGGCGTGGTGTTCACCTATGTCAGCCGTGAAGACGCAGCCCGGGCGCTGGTCGCCGACCTGGTGCAGCGCGGCCACCGCGCGCACTGCATCGAGGCCGACGTCGGCGAGCCGGACCACATCGACCGGCTCATGTCGAGTCTGCCGCAGGACATGGGGCCCTTGGTCGGCCTCGTGAACAACGCCGGGCTGACCGGGCCGCTGGGTGCCTTCGTCGATACGTCGCTCGAGACGATGCGGCGGGTGACCGCGGTGAACGTCATCGGCACGATGCTGCTGAGCCGATACGTCGTGGCCGCCTGGCTGGCGGCAGGGACACACGGCAGCATCGTGAACGTCTCGTCGATCGCGGCGACGCTCGGCGCGCCGGGCGAGTACGTGCACTACGCCGCCACGAAGGGCGCGGTGGAAAGCTTCACCATCGGCCTGGCCAAGGAGCTCGCGGCCACAGGCATCCGGGTGAATGCGGTGTCGCCCGGGACCACGTTGACCGACATCCACGCGACGGCCGGCGAACCCGGCCGTCCGCAGCGCGTGGCGAGCCGCATCCCGATGCAGCGCGTCGCCCGTCCGCAGGAGATCGCCGAGGCGATCGTCTGGCTGCTGGAGGACAAGGCGTCGTATGTCACCGGATCCGTGCTGAAGGTGGCGGGCGGGTCCTGACGCGAGAAGCGCCGCGGGGCGCACAGATCCCGTTCGTGGCGATCGAGCCCGCGCTGAACGGGCCGGCCCCTCTCACGCCCTCAACCGCTCCACCGCGAGGTCGATGAAAGCGCGCACCTTGCGCGAAGCCCGCGGTCCCTGGTGCTGCAGCGCCTGCACCGGCACGGGCGGCGGGGCGAACTTTGCGAGCACCTCGACGAGGGCGCCGGACGCGATCTGATCCTCGACCATGTACGACAGCACACGGGTCAGGCCGAAGCCGTCGCAAGCGGCGGCGATGGCGTGGTCGTTGTTGTTGGTGGCGAGCCGCGCATGGACCGGCACGGCGATGGTCGGAGCGCCGGGGCCGGCGCCTTCGCGGAACTTCCACTCCGATCCCGGCTCCAGGCCGAGCGCCGCGATCACCGTGTGCGTCGCGAGGTCCTTCAACTGCTTTGGCGTGCCGTGGCGCTGGAGGTACGCAGGCGACGCGCACACGATGCGCCGCACGGTGGCCAGCGGCGTCGCGTGGAAGGAAGCGTCCGGCAGGTCGCCGATGCGGATGGCGATGTCGACGTCGTCGTTGAGCAGGTTGACATTGCGATCGAGCAGGCGGCACTCGACCTCGGTCTGCGGATAACGCGCCAGATAGGCGAGCACCACCTGGTTGAGCTTGAGCCGGCCGTACAGCACCGAGGCGCTGACGACGAGCTTGCCGCGCACGGCGCCATGCGAGCCGCTGGCCGCCTGCTCGATTTCCTCCAGATCGCCGAGCACGCGGCGGCAGTCCTGGGCATACCGCTCGCCCACCTCGGTCACCTTGACCACGCGCGTGGTGCGCAGCAACAGGCGCACGTTCATCGCGGCCTCGAGTTCGCTCACCGCGCGGGTCACGACCGGCGCGGACACGCCGAGCCGCCGCGCCGCCGCGGAGAACCCGCCTTCTTGAACGACGGCCACGAAGATGGCCATGGCATCGAGCTTGTCCATATCCTTTCTATTCCAGAAAGAGTCATTTCCCAGCCGCGCCGATTCTCTCCGCGGACCGCGAGGGCCACCATTCGCTCACCCTCAACCCACCGGAGAACTCCCATGAGCCGCATCCACGTCGTCGAATCGTCCACCGCCACGCCCGAGCAGAAGGCACTGCTGGACGCGATCCAGGGCCAGCTCGGCATGGTGCCCAACTTCCTGAAGGTCTTCGCCAATTCGACCACCGCGCTGCAGGCCTTCCTCGGCCTGCACGGGGTCGCCAACGGCGGCAGCCTCGACCCGCTGGACCGCGAGCGCATCGCGCTGGCGCTGGCGCAGCAGAACGGCTGCCAGTACTGCGTCTCGGCGCACACGGCGATCGGCCGCAAGACCGGCCTGTCGGCCCAGGAGATCGCCGCGGCACGCGCCGGCACCAGCGACGACGACACCTCGGCCGCGATCCTGAAATTCGCGCGCAGCCTGATGGACAAGCGCGGCGACATCTCCGCGCTGGAGCTGGCCGAGGTGCGCGCCGCAGGCGTCGACGAGGCGCAGATCGTCGAGATCATCACGCACGTTGGCATGAACTTCCTGACCAACATCCTGGGCAAGGCCAGCCTGGTCGAGATCGACTTCCCGAGCGTCAAGCTCGAACTGCCGGCCGCGGCCTGATCGTCCACCTCGTCACCGGGAGCTCATCATGGGACGCGCCTATTCGGACATCACCTTCACGCCGACGGTCCGCGAGGTCCAGTCGGAGATGGGCAGCCGCGAGCAGTACGCCTTCCTCGACGCGATGAGCGAGCGGGGCGATGCCCTGACGCCGCGCGAGGCGCAATTCCTGACCGAGGCGGACCACTTCTTCCAGGCCACGGTCAGCGAGGCCGGCTGGCCCTATGTGCAGCACCGCGGCGGGCCGAAGGGCTTCCTCAAGGTGCTGGACCCGCGGACGATCGGCTTCGCGGACTTCCGCGGCAACGTGCAGTACCTGAGCGTCGGCAACCTGCGCAAGGACGATCGCGTCTCGATGATCGTCGTCGACTATCCGAACCGGCGCCGTCTGAAGCTGCTCGGGCGTGTGGAGCTGGTCGAGGCCGGCGCCAGCGCACAGGGCGACGCCGCCATCGCCGCCGTGAGCGATCCGTCCTATGGGGCGACGGTCGAGCGCGCTTTCCTGATCCGCATCGAAGGCTGGGACTGGAACTGCCCGCAGCACATCACGCCGCGCTTCACCGAAGCCGAGGTTGCGTCGCTCACCGCGCCGCTGCGCGCCCAGGTGCAGAAGCTGAAGACGCAGTTGAGCGAAGCCAAGGCGGCGCTCGCCGCTTCCCAGGTGCCGAGCGCGTCTGCCGCGCCGCAGGCCCTCGGCGACGGACCGCTCGCCCTGACGATCGCCGGCGTGCGCCAGCTCACGCCCTCGGTGCGCGCGTTCGAGCTGAGGTCCGCCGACGGCTTGCCGCTACCGGCGGTGATCGCCGGCGCCCACATCGACCTGCCGGTGCGCCTGGCCGACGGCACCGACTCGACACGCAGCTACTCGATCGCATCGAGTCCGCATCGCATGGATGCGTACGAGATCGCTGTGCAGCGCGAGGCCGAAGGCAAGGGCGGCTCCGTCGCCGTGCATGAGGGGTTCACCCTCGGGCTGCGGCTCCATGCCTCGATGCCGAGGAATCTTTTCTCGCTCGCCGAGACGGCGCACCGGGCGGTGCTGATTGCCGGCGGCATCGGCATCACGCCGATCAAGGCGATGGCGCATGCGCTTGCCGCGCGCGGCCAGGACTTCGAACTGCACTACGCCGTGCGGTCACGGGTGCTGGCGCCGTTCCTGGGTGAGCTGACCGAAGCCTTCGGAGACCGCGTGAAGGTGCATGCAAAGGACGAGGGCGGCCGCCTCGACGTCGATGCACTGATGCTCGGCCTGGGGGAGGCTGAGCATGTCTACGTCTGCGGGCCGTTACGCCTGATCGACGCCGTGTCGCTGGCGGCGAAGTCGGCCGCCGTGACCTCCTCGCGTGTGCATGCCGAGAAGTTCAGCGCCGACACGGCCAGGCCCGGGGACCGCGGGTTCGTCGTCCATCTGGCACGCAGCGGCAAGGACATCGTCGTACCGAAGGACCGCTCGATCCTCGAGGCCGCCGAAGCGCAGGGCGTGCGGGTGCCGGCCTCGTGCCGGATCGGCAACTGCGGCACCTGCGCCACGCGGGTGGTCGCCGGCAAGCCAGCGCATCGCGACGAGGTGCTCACGCACGCGCAGAAGATCGACCAGCAGCTGATGTGCGTCTGCGTTTCACGGGCCGACGGCGACGAGTTGACGCTCGATCTCTGAGCGGCGGGAGCGGGCGGCCAGCGGTGGTGCGAGCGGATCTAGAGACCCCTCGCAGGTCTTGTCTGGCCCCGGACGAGGACCGTCTGTCCTGCGCACTGCATCGTGTTCAACGAGGCAGCACCGCGGTGAATACCGTGTTGCCTTCGTTCGAGGCCAGCACGATCCTGCCCCCGTGGCCGCGCACGATCTCGCGCGCGATGAACAGGCCTAACCCCATGCCGCCCGACTTCGGGCCGCTCGTGCCTCCGCGGCGCAGGGGCTGAAAGATGACCTTCTGCATCTCAGGCGCAATCGCCGGGCCCGTGTTCTGCACGGCCAAACGAACTTCGGTGTCTTTTGTCTCCAGGAGCACCCCGATCGATGCACCCGCGGTGCCGTGCCGGGCAGCGTTGGACACCAGGTTGCCGACCACCTGCTTCATGCGTGAAGCATCCCAGGCGCCGGGGCAGGGGGCGGTGATGCTCAAGTCGATGACCACACCCGGCAAGCTCGCCCGACGCAGGTCTACCTCCTCCTGCACGGCAACCGCGAGATCGCATGCCTGACGGTGCACCGGGATGCCCAGCCCCAAGGCAGAGCGGTTGAACTCCAGCAAGTCGTCCAGCAAGGCCGACATCCGCCGACCGTTCCGTATCAACCGTTCCGTGGCCTCGCTGGCGGGGGTGTCTGCGGCCAGCCTCTTCACCAGCTCCGAGGTCAGCAGCACGGCCTCCAGGGGCCCGCGCAGTTCGTGGGCCAGGACGCCGAGAAAGACGTAGCGCCAGCGCTCGGTTTCCCGGTTGAAAAACACCACGGACTCCGCCAGCGCCTGATCGATCGCCTCGTTGAAACGGCCGACCTCCGTGACAACGTCGCGGCCCGTGGGATGACTTTCCGCCCACAGGCGCAGGACCGACGCACGCAGCGCGCGGTACTCCGCAACCAGCTGCTCGAGCGTGAAGCCGTCAGCCACCCGCAGCAGCGCATGGGTTTCCGCGGCTGTGCGCCCTACCGTGTCGGCACGCACGGCCAAGCCATGCGATTTGTTGATCTCTTCTTCGCGCGTCTGGGGGGTGCGTAGATCCGTCTGAATCGCTTCCAGGATCTCCTGGGCGTGGTCACGCAGCGCGGTTGACGACATCCGTGCTCCCGCTGGAAGCAACGTACTGGCGTAGGTTTCCCACTCCGCCAGGATCGCCCGCATTTCAGCGTGGATGAAGTCCGCCAGGTCTGAGTTCATGGTGGCACCCAAAAACGGATAACCGAGCTTATCCGAGGCTGCGTCAATCTCTCCAGGGATGGAGGGCCCACCCTGCGCATCATGGCAATCGAGCTGGTCGGGCATGCCAGTGAGATTGCATGGTGCAGAGCCGCCACCCAAGCTACGGACTCGTGCGGTGGATCAGCCCTTCCTCGATAGCCACGTCAGCAGTCTCCATCAAGGAAAAGGCCCCGAGGATTGCTCCTGAGGGCCTTGCTTCTGTACCCGTGGGCTGTACCACGGTTGATGCCTGCTTACCGGCTGGCGCCCGAAAACGTAGCTTGCAGAGACTTCGAATCGAGTGGTGGTGGTGGGCGGTTGCCTGGTGCTAAAGCCGCCCGTTGAGCTTACGAGCAATGCCGCGGGCATCCGCGGGCCTGCGGGTAGAGAGCCGCCGACTGCCCCCCATCACGGCCGGGTGGGCGGCCACAGGCGAGCGGTGTGCACCAGGGCCAAGATCCACACGGTATCGGCCTGCACCTCGTAGACCAGACGGTAGCTCTCGTGCGGGATCAACTCGCGGGTACCCGGGATCTGTCCAGGCCGCCCCATCAAGGGGTGCTCGGCCAGTCGGCCGACCGCTGCCCCGAAGAGCTCATCCATCCGGATGGCAGCGCGCGGATTGTCCTGGGCGATGAAGTCGACGATGTCGGTGCGGTCCTGCTCGGCGGCGAGGGTCCACAGGACCCTCATGCGTCAGCAGCGCCGCCGGCCTTGGCCCGCAGCGCGGCGCGACGGGCGGCGAAGCGCGCTTCGACGTCAGCGCTGCTGGCGACCTGGCCGGAGGCGATCTGCGCGCGCGCCGTATCGACCTTGGCGCGCAGGAACGCGTCGTACTCGCGTGCCTGCCGTTGACGCTCGACGAACTCGCGCATCAGTTCCCGCACGACCTGCGACGCCGGGCGGTGGCTAGCCTCGGCCTCGGCCATGAAGGCATCGCGCAGCTCGGGCTCCAGCTTCATGGTGAACACGGCTTCTTTGGACATAACCGGCTTCGAGAGGAACAGTATGGATGGAGTATATACAACATAAATACCCATAAGTAGGCTTTCATATCGCACCGCGCAGGTCTTGAACGGACACACAGCCGTCCCATAGCCGCACTGTCGCTGACCCCGTATCGGCGCGATCTCTAGGCGTTCAAGGCTCAGAAAGTCTGCGCAGCCGCTCGCTTGCCCATCCAAACCCCACTCGCTCATGCTCCAGTCGGAGTCTGGGCTGGTGGCCGATGCATACCGCACGGAGGACCGCAGCGGGACCCCCAACAGGGCGACGGTGACGCTCTGGCAGGGTGGGGCCTACGGTCTGACCAAGGCAGAGCGACTCGCCGCTGCGGAGAAGTGCGGCTTGAGGGCTCAGGACTTCGCCAACAGCGAGTACCGGCTGAACTACTTCCTCGATATGGATTGCAATGCCATGCTTCGGGAGACGCTCGCCCTTGGCGCCTAGCCTGTCTCGATCACTCGGGGCATCTCGGCGCGCCTTTGATTCCCGCATCGGGAGCGGGGGATAGAAAAAAGGCCCCGAGGATTGCTCCTGAGGGCCTTGCTCCTGTACCCATGGGCTGACCCACGGTTGATGCCTGCTTGCTGGCCAGCGCCCGAAAACGCTAGCTTGCAGAGCCTTTGAATCGAGTGGTGGAGACGAGGAGGATCGAACTCCTGACCTTCGCATTGCGAACGCGACGCTCTCCCAGCTGAGCTACGCCCCCATTCAAGCCCGTGATTATATGCATGAATTGCGCCGGTTCAGTCGACCTCGCCGTCGACGTAGAACCACCGTCCGTCCTCGCGGACGAAGCGGCTGGTTTCGTGCAGCCGGTGGGCGCGGCCGCCCAGCTTGCTGCGGGCGACGAACTCGACGACGGCCCGGTGTTCGCCGGCCATGGCGTGGTGCCGCACCTCCAGGCCGAGCCAGCGCAGCCCCGGCTCGAAGTCGATCGCGGCCGGCCGTGTGTCCGGATGCCAGGTGGCCAGCAGGTAGGCGGCGTCTTCCAGCACGAAGGCGCTGTAGCGCGACCGCATCAGCGCCTGCGCGGTCGGGGCCTGCAGGTGTTCCGGCCCGGCGTGCCAGCGGCCGCAGCACCGGGCGAGCGGCAGCCCGCTGGCGCATGGGCAGGGGGAATCGGGGCGGGGGTTCATGAGAGGTCGAGCTCCCACACCTCGCCGACGAGCTCGACGCCGAACTCCGCATGGGGCGCGGTGGCGCTGAGCCGGTAGCCATGGCGCGTGTACAGCCTGCGCGCGGCATGGAGCACGCTGTTGGTCCACAGCCGGATGCTGCGGTAGCCGGCCGCGCGGGCGAACCGCGTGCACTCGCCGACCAGCAGGTCGCCCACGCCCAGGCCTCTTGCGTCCGGCTCGACGATCAGCATGCGCAGTTGCGCAATGCCGGGCAGGGCCTGGTCGTCGGCATCGTCCCGGGCCTGCACCAGGAACACGCAGCCCAGCGGCCGGCCGTCGCGTTCGGCGATCCAGCAGGCTTCGCGCGCGGGATCGAAGCGCTCGATGAACCGGACACAGAGCCGGGCGACGAGCGCCTCGAAGGCCGTGCCCCAGCCGTATTCCTCGTGGTAGAGCGCGCCGTGCCGTGAGATGACCCAGCCCATGTCGCCGCAGCGGTGCGGGCGCAGCACGCACGCGCCAGGGGCCGGTTCGTCGGGTGCGCCGAGCAGCGCGGCGACCGTGTGGGTGGCGTCGACCAGCCGTTGCCGCTGCACCGGCGCCAGGCGGGCGAGCAGTGCCACAGTTTGCTGCTCGGAGCGGCGATCCAGTGGCGCGAAGGCCTTGCGGCCCGCAGCGGACAGGCGCAGCAGCGTCTGCCGTGCATCGTGCGGCGCAGCCTGTCCGCGCAGCAGGCCCCGGGCCTTCAGGCCGGCGAGCAGGCGGCTGAGGTAGCCGGGGTCCAGGTCGAGCTCGCGCGCCAGCGCCGCCGCACTGAGGCCGTCGTGGTGGGCCAGCTCCCACAGCACCCGCGATTCGGGCAGCGTGAAGCGCGAGTCGAGCAGGTGCTCCTTGAGCACGCCCAGGTGCCGTGTGTAGAAGCGGCTGAAACGGCGCAGCGCCGTGACCTGGCCGGGCAGCACGGAGGGGGCATCGGGCGTGGCATCGGGCGTGGCTTCGGGCGGCGAGGCGGCCGCAGGATCGGTGGCATGCATGGCTCGATGCTGCCACGAGATCATTGCTTTTGGCAATGATTTGCGGCGCGCCCGGCGGTGCGCCCTCGCGCCGGGCGGCCCGCGATAATCGCGCGATGCTGTTCGTGATCTCGCCAGCCAAGTCGCTGGACTATGAAACACCCGTCGCGCCGTCGCTGCTGGCGGCCGCCACGCAGCCGGCCTTCGCCGTGCGCGCGGCCGAACTCGTCAAGCTGCTGAAGCCGATGTCGGCGCAGCAGGTGGGCCAGCTGATGGACCTGTCGCCGGAACTGTCTGCACTGAACGTCGGGCGCTACCGGGCGTGGTCGAAGACGTCGGGCCCCCACAACGGCAAGCCCGCGGTGCTGGCCTTCAACGGCGACGTGTACGACGGCCTCGCGGCGCGCACGCTGTCCGATGCCGACCTCGCCTGGCTGCAGTGCCACGTCGCCATCCTGTCGGGGCTCTACGGCGTGCTGCGGCCGATGGACTGGCTGCAGCCTTACCGCCTGGAAATGGGCACGCGGCTGGCCAACCCCCGCGGCCGCGACCTCTACGCCTACTGGGGCGACACGGTGGCCGAGCACCTCAACACGCTGGCCGCGGCCAACGAAAGCCCGGTGATCGTCAACCTGGCCTCGCAGGAGTACTTCCGTGCGGCCGACCGGCCGGCGCTGGCGCCGCGGGTGATCGAGTGCGTGTTCGAGGACTGGAAGAACGGCCGCTACAAGATCATCAGCTTCTTCGCCAAGCGTGCGCGGGGCCTGATGGTGCGGTATGCGGCCGTGCGGCGCATCGTGACGCCCAAGGGGCTGGAAGGTTTCGACCTCGATGGCTATCGTTTCGACGGCGCGGCCTCCGAGCCCGACCGCCTCGTGTTCCGCCGCAAGGTGAGCGAATGACCCGACAACACATCACGCCCGAACTGCGCGGCTGGATCGTCGCGCAGGCCCAGGCCGGCCACACGCCGGAGAGCCTGCTGGCCTCGATGCGCAGCAGCGGCTGGGAGGAAGACGCCGCGATGCAGGCGATGGAAGACGCGCTGAGCGGCTTCCTGGCCGAGCAGCATGCGGCCGGCGGCCCGCCGGTGCCGGTCGCAGTGCCCGACATCGCGACGGACGGTGCGTCCAACGTGCTCGACGCGGGCGACCGCGAGGTGCGCATCGTCATGGCGATGCGCAACCCGCGCGTCGTGGTGCTCGCGGGCCTGCTCTCCGACGAGGAATGCGACGAGCTCATGCAGCTGGCCGCGCCGCGCATGGCGCGCTCGGAGACGGTGGACGTCGCGACCGGCGGCAACGAGGTGAACGCCGCGCGCACCAGCCGCGGCATGTTCTTCGAGCGCGGCGAGCACGAGGTCTGCCGCCGCCTGGAGGCGCGCATCGAGCGGCTGCTGCAGTGGCCGGTCGACCATGGCGAGGGGCTGCAGATCCTGCACTACGGGCCGGGCGCCGAATACCGGCCGCACCACGACTACTTCGACCCCGAGCAGCCGGGTTCCGCCACCATCCTGAAGCGTGGCGGCCAGCGGGTGGCCACCATCGTCACCTACCTCAACACGCCGGCCGCGGGCGGGGGCACCACGTTCCCCGACGTCGCGCTGGAGGTGGCGCCGCAGAAGGGCCACGCGGTGTTCTTCAGCTACGACCGGCCGCACCCCGTCACTCGCACGCTGCACGGCGGCGCGCCGGTGGTGGAAGGCGAGAAGTGGGTCGCCACCAAGTGGCTGCGCCAGGGCGTGTTCCGCTGATGAGAGGACGTCGACGGGCGCCCGCCGTCCGTCAGGGCCGCGTCCAGGGCTGCAGCAGCCGGCTGCGCACGATGCGCTCCCACTTGCGCTGCTCCCAGCTCTGCGGGCCTTCGAGCGGCCAGCGGTCGATCTCGGCCTGCACCTCGGTGCGCGGCACGCGCTGGTAGCTCGGGGCGCGCCGCGACAGCAGCCACCAGCCGCCGCGCAGGGCGCGCGGCAGCGGCGCACGGGTGGCGGGCACCCAATACACGCAGGGCCGCTGGGCCCAGAACGCCTGCCGCTCGAAGTGCACCCGCCCCGCGATGCCCGTGGCAGGCGGCAGCAGCAGCGTGTGGGTGGGGGTGTCGATCAGCGCGTAGGCCAAGTCGCCCGGCGTTTCGCCGGCGCGGTGGTACGCGAGGATCACACGGTCGATCTCGCCAGCCGGCACGCGGTCGATCTCTTCCGTGCCACGCAGCACCAGCAGATCCATGCCGCGCCAGGCGGTGAGGGGGGGTTCTCGCATCGTCGGACGCCTTGCTTTCAAGGCGCCCGACCTTAACCAGAACAGGCCGCGACGACTGTGACGATGCGCGACAGGATGCAAGCGGCGGTCAGCAGGCCGGGCGTGCCGGCGTGGGGTGCCCGGCACGCTTGCGCAGGGCCGGCAGCACGGCGATGCCTGCGAGCAGCAGGGCGCAGGACGCCGGCTCGGGCACGCTGCTGACCCAGAGGGCCTGCTGATGGTCGGCCGGGTCGGCGGCCATGGTGGCGTCGATCCAGGCACGGTAGCTGGCCAACTGCACGAAGGCCGAGGCGTGCAGGCCGTTGTCGAACGTGACGGCGGCCGAGGTGATGCCCAGCAGCGTCGAACTGCTGTCGCTCACATGGCCGAGGAACAGGCCGCCGCCGCTGTCGCCGGGCTGCACGTAGGGTTCGCCGAGCGTCGCGGTCGCGGTGATCAGCCAGTTGGTGGTGGCGGCCGGCTGGGGGCCGCTGCCATCGGCGTCGAAGGCAGGCCAGACGTCCTGCAGCCAGGTCGCGCCGTAGCCGCGCGGCCACTGGTTGCTGCCGGTCGCGATGGTCACGGCGATCGGCGCGCTCAGCGTGTCGGGCGCGAGCACCGTGCCTTCGAGCGCCAGCGCGGGCGCGTCGATCGCGGTCGCCAGGCGCAGCAGCGTCAGGTCGTCGGCCGGGAAGCCCGCCTCGCCGAAGTGGTAGACCGCGGCCACGCTCGCGCTGCCGTAGCCGTTGCCGTAGAGGCTGCCGACGCCATAGGCGACGTGCGTGGCCGTCAGCACCCAGTTGCCGGTGATCTGAACGCCGGAATCGACCTGGCCGAACGCCGTGGTGCTGGTGCCGCCGACGATCGCGGCGGCCTGGCCGGCCGCGCCGGCCAGTGCCATGGAGAGTGCAAGGCGCAGCGGCGCGCGGCAGCGGAGGGGCATCATTTGTGCACGTTCGGTCAAATTCGGAGGGCCGAATGTAGCCGATGCCGCCGCCGCGCCGCGGCGCGGCGCCTGCCGCGGTCAGCGCTTGGGCTGGGTCAGGCGCGGGCCGTTGCCGTTGCCCGAGCTGCGGCGGTCGTCGCGCCGCGCCGGCTGGGCGCCGGGGCGGCGGCCGCCGCCCGCGCGGCCGGGGCCGCCACGGCCATGGCCCGAGCCATGCCGAGGCGCAGCGCCGCCGCCGGCACGGCGCGGTTCCTGGCCGCGCGACTCGGGCGGCCTGCCGCCGCCCGGCCGGCCACCGCCGCCACCACCCGGCCGGCCGCCGCGCCCGCCGCGGCTCGCGCCGACGCCGATCGTCATGCGGCCCAGCACGATGGGCTCGGCCTTCTCGCCCGCGGGCACTTCGAAGCCGGGCACCGTCTCACGCGGAATGCTGCGCTTGATGAGCTTCTCGATCTCGCCGAGGAAGATCTCCTCGTCAGGGCAGACCAGCGAGATCGCCTCGCCCTGCGCGCCCGCGCGGCCGGTGCGGCCGATGCGGTGCACGTAGTCCTCGGGTACGTTGGGCAGCTCGTAGTTGACGACGTGGGGGAGCTGGTCGATGTCGATGCCGCGCGCGGCGATGTCGGTGGCCACCAGCACCTGCAGGTCGTTGCTCTTGAAGTCGGCCAGCGCCTTGGTGCGTGCACCCTGGCTCTTGTTGCCGTGGATCGCCATCGCGCTGATGCCCTGGTCGTTCAGGTACTCGGTCAGCCGGTTGGCGCCGTGCTTCATGCGCGTGAAGACGAGCACCTGGTGCCAGTCCTCGCTCTTGATCAGGTGCGTCAGCAGTTCCTTCTTGCGGTCGCGGCCGACCGGGTGCACCTTCTGCGCGATGGTCTCGGCGGTGGTGTTGCGGCGTGCCACTTCCACCAGCGCCGGCTTGTTCAGCAGGCGTTCGGCCAGGGCCTTGATGTCGTCGCTGAAGGTGGCCGAGAAGAGCAGGCTCTGCTTCTGCTGCGGCAGCACCGCCAGCACCTTCTTGATGTCGTGGATGAAGCCCATGTCGAGCATGCGGTCGGCTTCGTCGAGCACGAAGATCTCGACCTGGCTCAGGTCGAGCGTGCGCTGCTGGTGGTGGTCGAGCAGGCGGCCGGGCGTGGCCACCAGGATGTCGACGCCGCGGCGCAGCTTGTCGATCTGCGGCTGCATGCCCACGCCGCCGAACATCACCATGCTGGTGAGCTTGCTGTACTTGCCGTAGGTGCGCACGCTCTCCTCGACCTGGGCGGCGAGTTCGCGAGTGGGCGTGAGGATGAGGCCACGCACCGGCACGCGGCCGCGGGCGTCGCGCACCGCCGGCTTCTGCATCAGGCGGTGCAGCAGCGGCAGCGTGAAGCCGGCGGTCTTGCCGGTGCCGGTCTGGGCACCGCCCAGCAGGTCGCCGCCGGACAGCACGACGGGGATTGCCTGCGCCTGGATGGGCGTCGGGGTTGTATAGCCATGCTCGAGCACGGCACGCAGGATCGGCTCGGCCAGGCCGAGTTGGTCAAAGGTCATCGGGGAGCCCGCACGTTGCGGGGGTACCTGCCTGCTGCCGCTCGCGAACGGAGGACACCAGTCGAAGGCGGGGAGGGTGTGGTTGACGTCGGAAGCGACTGCGGCCACGTGACTGGAGGTGCGGCCGCAACGCGGATTGTAGGGCTTGCGGCCTCGTTCAGCGAAAGAGGATCGACTGGTGCACGCCAGCGCCGGCCAACGCGCCATCGCCCACCGCCAGGGCGACGTTGCCTGCGGCCCGCGCGGCGTCGCCGCAGGCGAAGACGCCGGGCACCGTGGTCTCCCGGGTGGGGCCGGTGCGCACGAAGGGGCCCATCGGCCCCTCGTCGAACGCGCAGCCAAGCTGTGCTGCCAGCGGGCTGGCCATCCGCAGGCGGGTGGCCGTGAACAGGCCGTCGAGCACGGCATGGCGGCCGTCGGCGAGCACCACGGTGGCGGTGTCGGCGATGCGCAGGACACGCGCCGGCTCGATCCGCACCCCGCGTGCCTGCAGCGCGGCGGCCTGCGCCGCGTCGGGCTCGAGCCGGCCGTCGGTGAACAGCGTGACCTGCCCCCAGTGCGGCAGCATCATCGCCTGGTGCAGCGCCAGCGGGCCTGTCGCCAGCACGCCGATGCGGCCGTTGTCGAGCTCGTAGCCGTGGCAGTACGGGCAGTGGAAGACGCTGCGGCCCCAGCGCTCGGCCAGGCCCTCCACCGGCGGCAGTTCATCGACGACGCCGGTGGCCAGCAGCAGGCGGGCCGCGTCGAAGCGCGCGGCCTCGGTCGTCACGGCGAAGCCGTCGCCCCGGGCCCGCGCCTCGAGCGCCAGCCCGTCGATCCATTCGACGTTGGGGTACTGCAGCAACTGCCGGCGCGCATCGGCGGCGATCTCGCCCGGCGCCCGGCCATCCTGGCCCAGGAAGCCGTGCGAGGCGGCGGCGAAGCGGTTGCGGCGCTGGCCGGCGTCGATGACCAGCAGCCGCCGGCGCGCGCGTGCGAGCTGCAGCGCGGCCGACATCCCGGCATAGCTGCCGCCGACGACGATGGCATCGAAGCGGGGGGCGTGTTCAGATGGCATGGATGTTCCTCTTGCGGGGATGGGCCGCGGCGCGGCGGTTGAAGTCGGCGGACAGGTCGGCCAGCGTCACCTGGCCCAGCCGGTCGACGAGCAGGCGCTCGGCCTGCTGCATCGCATCGTCCAGCGCCTCGTTGACCGCCTGCTCGACCAGGCATTGGGGGTGCTCGGCGCGGTGCCCGATCGCGAACAGCGCGGGCGAGCCGACGGCTTCGTAGATGTCACGCAGCGTGACCGCCTGCAGGTCGCAGGCCAGCGTCCAGCCCCCGCCGTGGCCCTTGCCGGAGCGGACGTAGCCAAGCTCGCGCAAACCCGCCAGCGTGCGGCGCACGACGACGGCATGGCTCTGCAGGAAGCCTGCCAGTTCTTCGGAGGCGAGCGGGCGGTCGCTGTGCGCCATGTGCAGCAGCACGTGCAGGACGGAGGAGAGCTTGCTGTCGCGTTTCATGTAATCCAAGAGATTACGTGAGACGCGAAAGGCCTTGGGCCTGTGCGGGGATAATCGGCGATTCGGCGCCTTCAGGGGCGCACCCAGACTGCACACCACACACCATGGCCCAGTACGTTATGTCGAAACAACTGCCCGGCTTCGCCGGCCTCGTCTCGTTCCGCTCGCCGAGGACCCTGTAATGGCGCAGTATGTTTTCACCATGAACCGCGTCGGCAAGATCGTGCCGCCGAAGCGGCAGATCCTGAAGGACGTCTCGCTGTCCTTCTTCCCCGGCGCCAAGATCGGCGTACTCGGCCTCAACGGCTCGGGCAAGTCGACGCTGCTGAAGATCATGGCCGGCATCGACAAGGACATCGAGGGCGAAGCCGTCGCGATGCCCGACCTGAAGATCGGCTACCTGCCGCAGGAGCCGCAGCTCGACGCCGACCAGACGGTGCGCCAGGCGGTGGAAGAGGGCATCGGCGGCGTGCTGGCCGCCAAGAAGCGGCTCGACGAGGTGTACGCCGAGTACGCCGAGCCCGATGCCGACTTCGACAAGCTCGCCGCCGAGCAGGCCGACCTGGAAGCGATCATCGCGGCCGCCGGCAGCGAGAACACCGAGCTGGTGATGGAGATCGCCGCCGACGCGCTGCGCCTGCCGCCGTGGGAAGCCACCATCGGCAACCTCTCCGGCGGCGAGAAGCGCCGCGTCGCGCTGTGCCGGCTGCTGCTCTCCAAGCCCGACATGCTGCTGCTCGACGAACCCACCAACCACCTGGACGCCGAATCGGTCGACTGGCTGGAGCAGTTCCTGCAGCGCTTCCCCGGCACCGTGGTGGCCATCACCCACGATCGCTACTTCCTCGACAACGCCGCCGAGTGGATCCTGGAACTGGACCGCGGCCGCGGCATCCCGTACCAGGGCAACTACTCCACCTGGCTGGAGCAGAAGGAGAAGCGCCTGGAGCTCGAACAGCGCACCGAGGACGCCCGCACCAAGGCGATGAAGATCGAGCTGGAGTGGGTGCGCAAGAACGCCAAGGGCCGCCAGGCCAAGAGCAAGGCGCGCCTGGCCCGCTTCGAGGAGCTGAGCGACGTCGAATACCAGAAGCGCAACGAGACGAACGAGATCTTCATCCCGGTCTCCGAGCGTCTGGGTCACGAGGTGATCGAGTTCAACAACGTCACCAAGAGCTTCGGCGACCGCGTGCTGATCGACGATCTGAGCTTCAAGGTGCCCGCGGGCGCCATCGTCGGCATCATTGGCCCGAACGGTGCCGGCAAGTCCACGCTCTTCCGCCTGATCGCCGGTAAGGAGCAGCCCGATTCGGGCAGCGTCTCGATCGGCAAGACCGTGAAGATGGCCTTCGTCGACCAGAGCCGCGAATCGCTGGAAGGCGAGAAGACGGTGTGGGAAGACGTCTCGGGCGGGCTCGACAACATCGTCGTCGGCAAGTTCGTGATGCCCTCGCGCGCCTACATCGGCCGCTTCAACTTCAAGGGCAACGACCAGCAGAAGCTGGTCAAGAACCTGTCGGGCGGTGAGCGCGGCCGCCTGCACCTGGCCAAGACGCTGGCCCAGGGCGGCAACGTGCTGATGCTCGACGAACCGTCGAACGACCTCGACGTGGAAACCCTGCGTGCGCTGGAAGACGCGCTGCTGGAGTTCGCCGGCTCGGTGATGGTGATCAGCCACGACCGCTGGTTCCTCGACCGCATCGCCACGCACATCCTGGCGGCCGAAGGCGATTCGAAGTGGGTCTTCTTCGACGGCAACTACCAGGAGTACGAGGCCGACAAGAAGAAGCGCCTGGGCGAAGAGGGCGCCCGCCCGCACCGCCTGCGCTACAAGGCACTGAAGTAAAGGCTGCCTCGGGG
Source organism: Aquincola agrisoli (assembly GCF_036621135.1). NCBI lineage: Bacteria > Pseudomonadati > Pseudomonadota > Betaproteobacteria > Burkholderiales > Sphaerotilaceae > Aquincola > Aquincola agrisoli. Next base: position 23,671 of record NZ_JAZIBG010000025.1, on the reverse strand, counting down.
GCGGCCCCCGTGCCGCCCCCGGCGCCGCTTCGCTAGGGATTGCCTGCCGCGGGGCACTCACCGAACATGCACGGCTCTTGTCGTCCCAGGAGCAGTACATGGCCACGCGAAAGAAGGCGTCCGGCGCCGCGAAGCCCGCCAGCAAGCGGTCGGGCGGGCCGGCCGCGAAACGGCCGCGCGCCCCCCGCAAGCCACCCGTCTGGAAGCTGTGCGCGCGCCCCGACGCGATCGACTTCCGCGACCGGCAGTTCCTGCCGAACATCGCGATGTGCCCATCGCCGACGCTGTTCCCGAAGTTCGCGCTGCCGGTCAAGAACCAGGAAGACACCAACGCCTGCACCGGCTTCGCGCTGTCGCTCGTGGTCGAGCATGCGCTGCGGGCGTCCAAGCGGGAGCTGGAGCCGTCGATCTCGCCGTACATGCTGTATTCGATGGCCCGGCGCTACGACGAGTTTCCCGGCTCGGTCGCCGACGAGGGTTCCAGCCTGCGCGGCTCGCTCAAGGGCTGGTTCAAGCACGGCGCTTGCGCGTTCGAGCTGTTTCCCGGCATCGACATGCCGCCGGCGGCCGAGGACATCGAGAGCGACTGGTGGTTCGACGCCGTGCGCCGGCCCCTCGGCGCCTACTACCGCATCAAGACCACGCAGATCACCGACATGCACGCCGCGCTCAACGAGGCCGGCATCCTGTACGTGAGCTGCGGCTGCCACGCCGGCTGGGACCTGGGCATGCAGCAGCCGGCGGTGGCCGAGCGCCCGAGCTCGTTCGACGAGGTCTGGACCATCCCGGTCGAGCCGGGATGGGCCGCGCACGCCGGCCATGCCTTCGCGATCGTCGGCTACAACGAGCGTGGCTTCCTGATCCAGAACTCCTGGGGCCCGGAGTGGGGCTCGCACGGCTACGCGATCCTCACCTACGACGACTGGCTGAAGAACGCGATGGACTGCTGGGTGGTGCAACTCGGCGTCGTCACGCAGGACCACCGCGAGCTGGCCCGGACCGCCACGCTGCGGCTGGACCAGCGCGGCAAGGTCGCCCTCGCGCAGAGCGACGTGCTGCGCAACCGCGAGCTGTCGCCCTTCATCATCAACATGGGCAACAACGGCGCGCTGTCCTCGAGCGGCGATTTCCGAACCACGCCGGACGACGTGCGCGCCATCGTCGACCTTCAGCTCGAACGTGCCCGCGAGGCCTGGGGCCTGCAGCAAGGCACGATCGACGTGTGCCTGTACGCACACGGCGGCCTCGTCAGCGAGCAGGCCGCGGCGGTGATCGCGTCGCAGTGGATCCCGATGCTGTACGACCGCCGCATCTTCCCGGTCTTCCTGATGTGGGAGACCGGCTTCCTCAGCACGCTGGCGAGCATGATCGGCGATGCGGTGAGCGGCACCGACCGGGTGTCCGGCGGGCTCGAACGCTGGTGGAACCAGCGGCTGGAGCGCGTGCTGGCCCGCCCGGGCACCGCGGTGTGGGGCGAGATGAAGGAGAACGCCGACTGCATGAGCCGCTACCGCGAGGGCGTGGCCGACGAGCGGCAGGCCGGCGCGGTGCTGCTCTACCAGCACTTCTCCAAGGCGGTGAAGAACAAGAACGTCCGCATGCACTACGTCGGCCACTCGGCGGGCGCGATCGCGGGCACCTACCTCGTCGAGCGGCTCGTCGCGGCGGGCATGCCCTTCGAGTCCGTGAGCTTCCTGGCGCCCGCGGTGCGGCTCGACGTGTTCGAGCAGCGCTTCGTGCCGCTGCTGGCCAAGGGCAAGGTCAAGCGCTACCAGCAGTTCTCGCTGACCGACCGCGCCGAGGAGGACGACCCGACCTGCGGCCCTTACCGCCGCTCGCTCCTGTACCTGGTGCGCGAATCCTTCGAAGGCGGCGCGCCCACGCCCATCCTCGGCATGGAGCGCGACGTGCGCGGGCCGGGCAAGGCTTGGCCCCACACCACGCTGCACTTCGCCCCGGGGCCGGCGAGCCAGGCGACCACGCATGGCGCCTTCGACAACGATCCCGCGACGGCCGAGCAGGTGCTGCGGTTCATCGCCGGTCAGTAGCGCAGGCCGCGGCGGCCCGCCGATGCCGATTGCGGCTCCGGGAGGGCTCGGGTAGATTGGCGCGAGCATCACCATCGGAGTGCGCCATGCCGTCCCCCCGTGCCCAAGCCTTCTTGCGGACCCTGCGCGCCGATCCGGGGCTGCGGGCCGACTTTGCTGCCGACGCCGAGGCCGTGATGGCCGAGTACGCGCTCGACGACGCCGACCGGCGCTGGCTGTGCGAGAACCCGGGCGAGGCCGCGTCCGCCGAGGTGCCGGCGCTGATCGCCGAACCGGGGTTCTGATCTGCACCGCTGGAGCGCTGAAGAGCTCGCCCGGCTCGACGGGCAGGGTTGGCTGCTGCTGCAGGGCCAGGCGGTGCAGGCTTTGGCCCGTTGCGCGCAGGGCCTGGCCGCGGCGTGGGGCGATCCGGCGCTGGCCGCCAGCGGCACCGGCGCCGTCCATGCCGGCGCGCACGCAGCCTCGTCCGGCGCAATGACCTTCACCCGCGGCGCCGTGCCCTGGCACACCGAGGGCCTCTACCTGCGCCATCCGCCGCGGGCGCTGCTGCTGTGGTGCGAGGCCGCGGGCGACGCGGGCGGCGACACGCTGCTCCTCGACGGCGCCGTGGCGGCGCGCTGCCTGCCGACCGCGCTGGCGGCGCACCTGCGGGCCACGCCGCTGGCCGTGTGCACCGGCGATTTCAGGGCGGTGCACCGGCTGCTGGCGCCGGGCGGCCCGCAGGCCGAGGTGCTGCGCTTCTGCGATCCCGCCATTGCGCCAGGCTGCCGCCTCGAAACCGCCGATGGCCGCGATGCGGGGGACATCGCCGAGGCCGTGCGCGCCGCGCTCGCCGATGCACCCGTGCATCGCCATGCCTGGCAGGCCGGCGACCTGCTGGTGATCGACAACCGACGCATGTTGCATGCCCGTGCGGCCTTCGCCGGCCGCCGGTTGCTGCAGCGCGTGCTGATCGGCCGCGGCCTGCAGCAGTGGGGACGGGCCGCATGATCGAACTGGCTCCGGCCGTGATCGAGGCCGGCAAGTGGCTGCTCGGCTTCCTCGCCGGGTCCACCGTCGCCACCGGCATGGCGGCCGATGCCGCCAAGCTCGCCGGCCAGCTCGTGATGACGGTCGTGGGCGACGAGGTGTCCGATCGCCTCCGCGGCGCATTCGGCGGCCCCGGCCGCGGCGACCCCGCCAACCGCGAGCTGAACCACCACATCGAGCAGGCGTACCGGCTGGCCGAGCTGTCGGCGCTCGTGCAGTTCGTCCAGCGGTACGCCCGGCACACCGGTGCCGGGGGCGCTGCCGATGCCTACGCCGCACTGGCGTCGGCGCAGGGCGTCGAGCGCCTGGCCGCCAGCTACCGCGCCGTGGAGCGCGATGCCCAGGCCGCCTACGCGGGCGACATCGGCCTGTCCGACATCGCGGCCGCCCTGGTCTCGACCGATGAAGCGGGCTGGCAGGGCATGGCGCCCGCGGTGCAGGCCTTGCGCCAGCGCCTGGAGAACCGTGCGCTGGCCGAGATGGCGCACGTCGTTGACCAGCCGGCGCCGGCGCGTTTCGCCCAGGCCTTCCGGCAAGGCGAGGGCCCCGGGCTGCCGCCCTGGTATGCGCTGCTCGCGCACAGCTTCGCCGCGGTGCTGCTCGACGGGCGGCACGACCAGGCCAAGGAATCGATGCTGTTGCGCATGGTCTCGCGCGCCGCGCTGCGGGTGGCGCCGCACGCCGTTGACGAGGCCGCCGCCACGGAAGCGCTCGAGCAGCGCCTGCGCGACGACCTGCGGGCGCAGGGCACCGACCTGGGCGCTCGCCTGGCGGAGGCCGTCGGCCGCGTCGGCGACAGCCTGGGCTCCGACCTGCGGGCCGTGCGCACCGAGCTGGAGGCGCTGTCGCGTCAGTCCGCCACCATCGCAGGCCTGGTGCATTCGGTCCACCGCGGCCTCGCGCATGTGCAGCAGCTGCTGGAGGACTACGGCCAGGCGCTGCATGCGTTGCGCGAGGATGTGCGCGAGGTCCGGCAGCGGCTCGATGCCGTGCCGCCGGCCATGCCGCCCGGCACGTCCCGGCCGGCCGCGCCGCCCTGGCACCGCGTGCCGCTGGGCACCGTGCCGGCGGCGGGCGCCGCGCCCATCGGACGGGACGCCGAGCTGGACGCGGTCGCGGGCTTCGCCGGCGAGACCGGCCCGCAGGCGGCGGGCCTGCTGGCCGTGCTCGGGCGCGGCGGCAGCGGCAAGACGCTGCTGCTCGTCCATGCATTGCAGCGCCAGGCCGACCGGTTGCCGGCCGGCCGCTGGCCGCCCGCGGTGCTGTTCCTGCGCGCGGTCGACGGCGACCGGCAGCTGGTGGCCGCCGCCATCGCCGCCTGCGACCGCCTGCTGGCCGCGCTGGGCCATGCGCCCGTCGCGGGCAATGCGCAGTTCTCCACCGTCGCCGAGAAGCTGGCCTGCGTCGACGAGGCGCTGGCCGGCGAGGGCGTGCAGGCGCTGCTGGTGCTCGACAGCCTGGAGGCCGCGCTCGACGCCACCACCGCGCGGCCGCTCGACGAGGAGCTCGGCGAGCTGCTCCTGTTCGGCCTGCACCGCCGCGCGCCGGCCCTGCGGGTGATCGTCACCAGCCAGGTCGCGCCGCGGGTGAAGGTCGATGCGCTGTACCGGCCGCTCTCCCAGGCCGTGTCGGACAGCGTGCGCATCGTCGACCTCGGCGGCGGCCTGCGCAGCGCGGCCGACGGCGTCGCGTTGCTGCGCCGGCACGATCCCGGCGGCACGCTCGGCCTGGCGGCCGCGCCCGACGCGCTGCTGGAGGCGCTCAGCCGCTGCGTCGGCGGCAACCCGAACGCGCTGAAGCACCTGGCCATGCTGCTCGACCTCGACCGGTCGCTCGATCCGCCGACGCTGCTGCAGCGCCTGCAGGACGAGCAGGCCGTGCAGCCGGAGGTCGACGAACTGCGCCAGCACCTGATCGGCCGCTACTTCGAGCGCCTGCCCCCGGCCCAGCAGCGGCTGCTGCAGGCGCTCGCGATCCAGGGCGGGCAGGCGCCGCTGGCCGCCGCAGCGGCGCTGCTCGATCCCGCCGACGGCGACGCGGGCCCGTTGGCCGGCGAGCTCATGCGGCGGCAGCTGCTGCGCCGCGAGGGCGCCGAGCACGCCATCCACGACTCGGAGCGCGCCTACTACCTGGCGCGCCTGGCCGGCTCGCCCGCGCTGCCCGCGCTGCAGCGCCGCGCGGCCGACCACTGGGCGACGCGCGCGCTGCCGGCGGCGCGGTGGACATCGCATGCCGACGCACAGCCCACGCTGCGCGAGATCGCGCTGCGCTCGCGGGCCGGGCAGGCGGAGCGCGCCGCGCCGGCGCGTTGCGAGGCGGCCCGGCGGCTCTACGAGCTGGGGCTGCTGTCGGCCGCCACGCAGCTGCTGCTGGACGCCAGCGCTGCCGAGCAGGGCCAGCCCGGAGAAGCCGACCGGCTCGCGCAGCTCGCGCTGTGCCACTGGAAGGCCGGCGCCTTCGCGCAAGGCCTCGCGGTGTGCAGGCAGGCCCTGGACCGCTGGCCCGCCGCGCCGGGCGCCACCAATGCGACGCTGGCGGGCCTGCGCCAGACCCATGCCGCCTGCACCCTGGAAACCGGCGCGGTCCATGAGGCGATCGATGCGTACCGCCGGCTGGTGGCCGAGCTCACGCAGGCGGGCGTGCCGGCCGATCCGGCGCTGGCCCGCGTGGCGGCCCAGGCCTGCATGGACCTGGCCTTCGCGCAGAGCATGGCCGGCCAGGCCCAGGCCGCCATCGACGACGGCCGCCGCGCCGTCGCGCTGTGCATGCCGCCTGCGGCGCCGGTGGCGCTGCCCGCGCTGCAGGCCATGGCGAGCGGCTACCTCGCCACCTACCTGACCTACCTGCCCGCCTTCGACGAGGCGCGCAACCTCTACCACGAGGCCATCCTGCAGGCCGTGCGCTGCGAGGCGCGCTACGAGCTGGCCATCGTCTACGGCCTGGCGGCCGAACTGGAGCTGCTGGACGGGCGCCCCGAGCGGGCCGCCTCGCTGAGCCGCTCCGCGCTCGCCGCCCAGAAGGACACCGACGCCATCACCGGCAGCTGGTGCCACTACCTGATCGCGCAGGCGCTGGCCGGCACGCCGGACGGCATGGCCGAGGCCCGCGAGGCCGCGGAGACCGCCTGCCGCTTCAGCCGCCCGCTCAACGATGCCAACCCGCGGGTGCTGCTCGGCATGCTGCTGCTGCGCCAGGGCCACGAGGCCGAGGGCATCGAGCAACTGCAGCAGGCCGTGAAGACCACCGACGCGCTCGTCGCCGCCTGCGCGCAGAACTGGGAGGCTTGGGTGGCGCAGGGCTGGGCGCTGCTCGGCCTGGCGGCGCGGGGGCGCGCCACGGCCGAGGCCGCGCTCTCGGCCTACCGCCAGGCGCAGGCGGCGTCGCCCCATCCAGGCCACTTCGCGCGCATCCGTGTGCAGCTGGGCTTGTCGGCCCCGGTGCTGGCGCCGGCAGGGCTGGCTCCGCTCCCGCGGATCGCATCCTTCTACGGCCTCCCGCCAGGCACCGACGCATGACGCCAACCTGCTCCGACGCGCTGAATCCGGGCTTCGAGGTCATCGACAACCTGCTGCCGCCCGACGAATTCGCCGCCGTCTGGCGCAGCGTGCAGCAGCTGCGCTACGACACGGGCGGCGAGTGGAACAAGCTCTGGGGCCTGGGCGACCCGATGCCCGCGGTCTCGGCGAGCACGCGGGCGGCCGACCGTCCGCTGCACGACGGCCTCGACGGCCTGGTCGCACGGATCGAGGCCTGCATGCGCGCATCCGCGCTGTTCGATGTGCCGTGGGCGGACGTGCTGGCCCGGGTGTACCTGCAGCCGCGTGGCAGCCGGCTGGGCGCGCATGGCGACTCGCGGTTTGCCGGCAGCGCCGTCTTCTATGCCCACCCGGCCTGGCAGCCCGACTGGGGCGGCGAGCTGCTCTTTCCCGAGATGCCGCCGCCGGACGGCCAGCGGGCGGGGCCGCTCGACGGCCCGCTGGCCGACGGCCGACAGCAGGCCCGGGAGGCCCTGCGCGGCGCCGGCCGCTTCGTCGCGGCGCGGCCCAACCGCCTGGTGCTGATCCGCCGCGGCGTGTGGCACCGCACCCAGCGCGTCGATCCGGACGCCGGCGGGCACCTGCGATGCGCGGTGGCGGCGTTTGCGGTGCCGGGCTAGGAGTCTGCGCGGCAGAAGCCGCCCAGCCTGCGGCTCGACGCACGGCTTCCCCGAGCCCCTTTGCTCGGGGTGAGAGCTTCAGCGGCGATGGCGAGCTACGGGAGGACATCCGGGTCCATCGGTCGAGGGCTGTGCAGGGGCCTGAGGGCTTCCTCCGCGATGTTGTCCAGGACGTCGGGGCCGTAGGGGATGCCTTCGCCCCGGTCCAACTGCTCGTCGCCTTCGCGGATGGCCGCACGCCAGGCGGCGGCCCGCCCCAGGAGCGGAGGCCTAAGCATCCGGCGATGCACCGGCCAGCACCCCCGCCAGCGTCTCCCGGCAGATCGCGCAGAAGCGCGTCGCGCTGCGGGTGAACATGCGGCAGTCGGACTCGGGCCGATACAGCCCGTGCGCCAGGTAGCGCGCGCCCTCGAACACGCCGATGCGCTCGGCCCATGGCTCCTGCGCCATCACGGCGGCGAGTTCGGCGCGCACCTCGGCCGGCGGCCGGGCGGCCGGGTCGGCGCTGGGCAGCAGCGGCACCTGCATGAGGCGCAGGTACTCCGCGTGCTGCCACGGCGTGGGCACCGGCACGCCGGCGGCCACGCGTGCCGACCACTTCACGCGGCCCTGCACGTCCATCGGCGAGACGTTGGGCTCCCACGGCTGCCAGGCGTCGGCACCCTCGGTGTCGTAGGTCACTTCCTTGCCGAAGTACTCGTCGCCCAGCCCGCCCAGCGAATGGCCCAGCTCGTGGGGCAGCACGTAGCCGAAGTCGGCGTCGTCCATCCCGGCGGGGACCAGGCAGTTCGTGTTGAAGATGCCGCTGCCGCCGTAGGTGCCGGCGTTGGCCAGCACGATCGTCGCGGCATGCGCAATGCCTTCGGTCGCACGGCCGAGGGCATGCAGGTCGGTTGCCACCAGGTAGCGCGCCATGCCCAGCGCGCCGTAGCTGCTGCCGAAGCTGGTGGTGCCGGCGTCCTCGGGCCGGGTGGGGATGCCCGACGCCGGGCTCGGCACGAACAGCGCCGAGAAGCGCAGCCGGCCGGCGAAGGCGGAGAAGGGATCGGTGGCGCGCAGCACCTCGCAGGCCCGGCGTGCGGCGGCGAGGAACGCGGCCTCCTCGCCGGCCGCGAAGCCTTCGGCCACCATCAGCAGCCGCACGGGGCCGTCGCCGTGCAGTTCGTGCAACCGCCGGTCGCTGCGCCACGGCGCGGGCGGCACGGGCATGCCGGCGTCGGGCAGCACGGTGTCGAAGATCGTGCGGAAGCGCTCGCCGGCTTCGCGCCGTTCGATGCGCAGGCGGCCGCCCGCCACCCAGGGCACCACGTGCGACTCGTTGAAGCGGCCCTCGCGCGGCTGCGGATCGCCGGCGACCGTGCTCTGCCATTCCTCGAACAGCGCGGAGTAGCCGCGCGACGCGGCCACGCTGCCGTCGGGCGCCGTGACCGTCCAGCGGTAGGTGCCGCGGTCGTCGAGGTGGCCGCGGCGGTGCGCATCGGCCGCGGCCGAGCTGCCGAACTGCAGCAGCTCGTAGCGCTCGGCCTGCTGCGAGCCGATGTGGACCAGGTCCAGGCGCAGCGCGGTCATGGCCGCCCGGGCTGCCATGCATCGCCCTCCAGCGTGCGCGCCAGGAACTCGGCGATGCGCAGCTCCAGGTAGGGCCGCTGCACCGCGGAGCGCACGCCGTGCCGCTCGCCCGGCAGCAGCAGCAGCTCGTAGGGAACGCGCCGCGCGGCCAGGTCTTCCATCAGCGCGGCGCTGTGGCGCAGCAGCACGTTCTCGTCGTTGAGGCCGTGGATCAGCAGCAGCGGCCGGTTCACCACGCCGTCGCCGCGGACGACGCTCGACGCGCGGTAGCCCTCGGCATTGCTGCCCGCGAAGGCCGGCAGCGGCACCGGCGTGCCCATGTAGCGCTCGGTGTAGGGCGCGTCGTAGTCCTCCCAGTTCACCACCGGCGCTCCGGCGACGCCAGCGCGGAAGAGGTCGGGCCGCCGCTGCAGGCAGCGCAGCGCCATGTAGCCGCCGTAGCTCCAGCCGCAGGCGGCGATGCTGCTGCGGTCGGCGCGCGGCAGCCGGGGCAGCAGCTGCTCGAGCGCGGCGCACTGGTCGTCGACCTCGGCATGGCCGAGCCGGCCGTACACGGGTTGCTCGAACACGATGCCGCGGCCGGCGGCGCCACGGTTGTCCACCTTGATGACGTAGAAGCCGCGCTGCGCCAGGTACTGCGCGCGCAGGTCGACCGTCAGCGCCCAGGCGTTGCGCACCGCCTGCAGGTGCGGGCCGCCGTACACCAGCAGCACCACCGGCCGCGGGCCCGGCATGTCGGCATCGGGCTCGTACACGGCGGCGTGCAGCGGCGTCTCGCCGTCGGCCGACACCACGTCGAGCAGGCGCGGCGGCCTCACGCCGGCGACCCAGTCGGGCATCCAGGCCGGCGCGGTGCCGTTGGCGAAGCGGTGCTCGATGCCGCCGTCGATCGTTTGGAGCGTCACCGAGGGCGGCGTGCCCAGCGCCTCGTGCGTGTGCAGCCAGCTGCGCGCGTCGGGCGCGAGCGAGGCCCCGTGCACGCCGGGGGCCCGGGTCAGCGGCACGCTCGCCCAGCCGCCGTCCGGCGAGGCGTGGAAGAGGTGGCGTTCGCGCGGGTCGGTGCCCGTCGCGCCGAACAACACGCCCTGGCGGCCGGCGTCCAGGCCCAGCAGGCCGTCGACGTGCCCGGTGCCGTCGCCGATGTCGCGCTGCCAGCGGCCCTGCGCGTCGTACAGGCCGATGCGGCCGATGCCGGCGTTCTCGTGGACCAGCAGGAAGCTGCCGTCCCCGCGGCGCAGCGGCGGGGCGATCGCGTTGATCCACGGGGCCTGCACCAGCGTCAGCAGCTCGCCGGACTCTCCGCTCGCCAGATCGATCTTCAGTAGCTGCAGCCGGGTCTGGTCGCGCGACAGCCGCGTCAGCAGCAGCGTGCCGGCGCCCCATTCGACGAGGCCGTGGAAGTAGGGCCACTCGGGCGAAGCCGGCAGCAGGGTGCGGCGGGCGCCGCCCTCGCCGAGTGCCAGCGCTTCGATGCTGAACACCGCCACCGGCAGCCCGGGTCGGGCATAACGCGTCGATTCGATGCGCGTCTGGGCGCCGTTGCCCACGGCGATGGCCTCGACGGCACCCACGTCGAAGCGCGCCCACGCCAGTTGCTGCCCGTCGCCGGTCGTCAGGAACGCCGCGCCGTTGAAGATCTCCTCGCGCGTCATCCCGTCGGGGATGCCGTTGAGCACCGTGGCGCTGCCGTCGCCGGTGAGGCGCTGCGGGGCGCCGAAGGCCGTGCCGCCGGCGGCCACCGGCGCACGCCACAGGTCGCCGCCTGCGACGAAGGTGATCGCGTGGCCGGCGGGCGAGGGCGTGGCCACGGCGGCCTCGATGAAGCGGGCGTGCTCGTACAGGGCCGCCACGGCGCCGCCGGGCCCGGCCAGCACCAGCCGATTGGAGGCCACGGACCACAGCGTGTCGGTGCCCGGCAGCCAGCGCGCGTGGGTGATGCCGGAAAAGCGCTGCCGGGCGCGCTCGCGCGCCAGCTCCTCGTCGAGCGACATCGCCACCGGCGGCAGCGCATCGGCCGCCAGCCGCAGGCTGCTGCGGCCGGTGTCGCGATCGAACACCGACAGCGCCAGCGTGTCCGGCCCGCCGTGGCGGTGCAGGTAGGCGATGCGCCGGCCGTCGGCGCTGAACTGCGCCGATTGCACCGGCACCGCGGCCGGTGAGCTGACGGGGACGAAGTCTTCGGATTGGATGGGGCGGCTCATCGGGCCTCCTCGGCGAGCAGGGCTTCTGGGATGTCGGGCAGCCGCAGCACGGGGCAGCGGCGCCATGCCGGCTCCGCGTAGCGCCGCGCGTTCAGGAAGATGAAGCCGAGCACGGCCTGCGGGTCGCCGAGCTGGCCGGGGCGGGCGGCCTTCCAGGCCTCGAAGCGCTCGCGCAGCCCGGGCTCGGTGGCGAGCAGGCGCTCGGCCTCGTCCTCGAACACGTAGTCGCTGAAGGTCTCCTTCTTGTCGAGCACGCTGTCGAAGAAGGCCCAGCGGAAGAAGCTGTCGATGCCCAGCGGCTCCAGCGTCTCGACGGCGAAGCGGTCGTGCGGGCCGCCGAGCGGCACCAGCCAGTCGCCGGCGGCGACTTCCGCATCGAGCGCTTCGGCCCGCACTTCCAGCACGTCGTGCAGGTGACGGCCTTCGAAGGGCAGGCGGCGCTTGTCGAAGCGGGTGACGCGGTAGGCCTCGGCCGCCACGCGGCCCGCGCGCACCGCGCGCCGCAGCGGCAGGCCGTGCACCTGCAGGCGTTGCGCCACGTCGTGCCAGGCCTGGGGCAGCAGGTAGGCACGCGGCGGCACGGCGGCGGCGGTGGCTTCGTAACGGTCGAAGTAGGGGATGTCCTGCTCCCAGGGGGCCGCGCGGTCGTAGCGCAGCCGTTGGTAGGTGCCGAGCCGGCTGGGCTCGTGCACGGCCTGGAAGCCGCTGAAACGGAAGGGCCGGTTGCGCGTCTCGTCGAGCCGCCAGTTCAGCGCCACCGGCGCGCCGCCCGAGACCGCCGCGCGGTCGGCCGCGCGCGCGGCGCGGATCGCATCGCCGTGGGCCACCGTGTAAGCGAGCGCGCTGTCCACCAGTGCGCGCGTGCCGTGGTAGCGCTGCGCGAAGGGCTTCAGCATGTGCGTCTCCGGCATGAAGCCGATGGTGTGGTGCAGCGCCGCGTAGCCGGTCGAAAAACGAGGCGAATCGAGGAAGTCGGCGATGCCGTCGTCCGGGATCTCCTTCACCGGGTTGACGTAGGGGCACATCGGGAAGCCGCGCGCCGCCATGTCGGCATAGAGCGCCGGCAGCATCGCGTCGCGCAGGTGCGCGCCGGTGCGGCCGCCGAGCTTGTCGGGCTGCGTGGGGATCAGCGTCACCACGTGCTGGTAGTCGGCGCCGTTGGAGGTGTGGGTGTCGACCATCACGTCCGGGTCCCAGCGGGTGAACACCTGCGCGAAGGTGCGGGCGTTCAGGCTGTCGGCCTTGATGAAGTCGCGGTTCAGGTCGAGGTGGCGGGCGTTGCCGCGGAAGCCGAAGGCCTCGGGGCCGAGCTGGTTGACGCGGCTGGTGTCCTGGCGGTCGAGCGCGCCGTCCACGTTGTAGACGGGGATGTAGACCAGCACCGTGCGGCCCAGCGCGGCGCGGCGGGCGGGGTCCAGGCACAGGTCGCGCAGCATCGCCATGCAGGCGTCGATGCCTTCGGGCTCGCCGGGGTGGATGCCGTTGTTGTTGAAGAACACGGGCCGCCCGGCGGCCTTGACGGCCTGCGGATCGAACACGCCGTCGGCGGAAAAGACGCCCACGTGGATCGGCACCCCGCCGTCCGAGCGGCCGGCTTCCTCGAAGCGCAGCCACTGCGGGAAGGCCTGCGCGAGGCGCTGGTGGAAGCCGATGCATTGCCGCCACGTGGCGGTTTCGTTGCCGTTGCCCTGTTCGAAGGGCGTGGTCCAGTCGATCGTCATGCTGTGCAGTGTGCCCCGGTCGCTGCGGTGACGGCCGGAGGCGGCCGTGCCAAGCCCAAAAGCAGTGTATAGGCGGCTCCTGCGCGCCCAGCGTCCAGGCCCTGGCGACGGCGCCGACTCGCCGCAGGCGCTGACAAATGCAGCGGGAGACTGTCGGATTGCTTTACAAAATATGCCATCAATGGCGATGTCGACGTCGATCGATCAATAAAAATTCACATGTTTGCAGGTGCATCCCATTGATTTAGGTGGTATTTGCAAATTTGAATCTGAATTCATCTTTTTTTGGCACATAAGTTGCATTTGCCGGTGCGGGGCGGCTCGGACGACTCCACGAGCCGGGGAGGACGTGGCGCACCAGAGCGCCCTGCGCCGCGCGTCCAGGACGCGGCCCTGGACTTCCTTTGAGCAACCCCCGAGAACCACTCACATGCCCACCACCTCCACATACCGACTCGCCCTCTCCCTGGTCTGCGCCGCCTGGCTGTCCTGCGCGGCAAGCTCGGCATCTGCCACCCCGATCACCAAGCAGCTCGACGTCTCCGTGTACCAGCTGTGCAACACGCTGGGCGACTGTGCAAGCACCGGCCCCGCCGGCAACGCGTACTACGCCGACGCCACCAACAAGATCTGGGCACAAGCCGGGATCCGCGTGACGTTCAACTTCGTCAAAGCGATCGTGAGCGACCAGTTCTACGACATCGGCGACACGGCGGGCGACACGTTCGATGACCTGTATAACTCGGTCTTCCCCGGCATGGCCGGCCTCAACCATTCGACGGTCGACATGTTCCTGGTCAATAGCTATGCGGGCGCATACGGCGTCGGCTACGACAGCGCAGGAGGACTGATCATGTCGATGTCCGATATCCAGTCGTTCGACTGCAACGGTGCCGCCGGTTGCACGGGCCGCATCGACACGCTGGCGCACGAGATCGGCCACAACCTCGGCCTGGTGCCTGAGAACTTCCCGGATTACGCGGGTGCGGAAGATCCGGGGCATTCGCTCGATCCCAGCACGCTGATGGCCAGCGGCGGCGTCCGCAATGTGCCCACGACGCTGGCGGACATTCGGCCGGACGGCCTGGGCTACGGCTGGCTGCCGCAGCACCACATCGATCACGCGCTGCAGAGTACGTTGTTGCGTGACGTCAGCCCGATCCCTGAACCCAGTACGTACCTGCTGATGGGTCTGGGGCTCGCGGCGCTGACGGGTATCCGCCGCCGGCACTGAAAGAGGCTCGGCATGCGACGCCGGCGGTTTTTCGGGTGGGTGCTTCCGATGGTTGCCGGCGGCCACGCCCTCGCGGCGGAAGCATCGGGCCGTGTACGGGCGGACCGCATCGTGCTGCCGCCCGAGCGGCGCACGTCCGAATCGCCGTCCGGTCGGTTCGTGCTGACGGTGGAGTCTCGGGACGGCTGGCGAAGCCGCTACGCGCTGGCCACCCTGCGCCTCCACGACGATGCCGGCCCGCGGATGCTCTGGCAAAAGCAGCTGCCGCATGAGCGTGGGCCACGCCACCTGCTCGTGACCGACGCGGGCCAGACCGTGCTGGTGGACGAGTGGATCAACGTCCCTTCGCGGCATGCGCTGATGCTGCTGGCCGTCGACGGCACCGAGATGGCCCATCTCGGACTCGATGCGCTGGTGCAACTGCTCGGCGTTCCGCGCCGCGCAGTGGCGGATCACGCTCGGCTCGGCATCTGGCTCAGTGCACCGCCGATGGTGGCGGCTGACGGCCGCTCCGTTCGCTTCGAGGCCGCTGGCCGTGCGCTTCTCATGAACCTGTCCGAGGGGTCGGTGACGGCCAGGGACTGAGCCACCGTTTGCCGAGACCAGCGCGGCAATCTCGCGTCGGTCGAGCCGGCCGGGCGTCCGCCGCACCGAGACATCATCGACTGCGCCTTGGCCAGCCACCACCACGGCGCTCAGGCCACCGCGCTGGCCGGTCCGTTCTGCGCCGCTTCCGGCGTGTTCGGCCGGCCAGGCGCCGCGCCGCTGCGGACCTTCGCGGGGCGCAAGGGGCTCGCCCACCTTGAACTCCCACGGCATCAGCTTGCCGCTCGTCGGGTGGCGGAAGCCGCTGCAGCGATGGCCGGCCACGTGGTGGAGGCCGCTCTGGCGCGCTTCGGCCGCATCGACGTGCTCGTCAACAACGCCGGCTTCGGCCTGCTCGGCGCGGTGGAGGAAGCCACCGCCGACGAAGTGCGCCGCCTCTAAAAGACCAACGTCTTCGGCCTGCTGAACGTGACGCGTGCGGTGCTGCCGTCGATGCGTGCGCGCCGCAGCGGCCACGTGATCAACATCTCGTCGCTGGGCGGCTGCCGGTCGGGCCCGGGCTTCGGGGTGTACTGCTCGACCAAGTTCGCGGTCGAGGGGCTCACCGAGGCGCTGCACGGCGAGCTGGCGCTGCTGGGCATCCATGCCACGGCGGTGGAGCCGGGCTACTTCCGCACCGAGTTCCTCGAGGGCAGCCTGAACCAGCCGGGCGATCCGCTGCGTCTGGCGCAGGCGATGCTGCGGCTGCCGATGGGCACCGAGGCGCTGCAGGTGATCCGCGACAAGCACGCGTTTGTCAAGCGGGAGACGAAGGCGTGGGAGGCGCTGGCGGCGTCGACGGACTTCGCGCGGGCAGGCTGAGGTCTCGCTGGCGGCGGCCGCATCCAGTTTGAGCGCGGCCCCGGCCTCGACCTGCCCGCCGCGGAGCCGCGATCCGCTGCCGGCCTCAAGCCGGCCGCGCCGGGTTGCCCTTCACCGTCGCGCCGGCCGGCACGTCCCGCGTCACGATGCTGCCCGCGGCGACCAGGGCGCCGTCGCCGATGCTGACGCCCGGCAGCACCAGCGCGCCGGCGCCGATCCACACGTCGCGGCCCACGCGCACGGGCCGGCCGAACTCCAGGCCCTGGCGGCGGGTGGCCGCATCGCGCGGGTGGTCGGCCGCCAGCAGCTGCACGCCGGGGCCCATCTGCGTGCCATCGCCGACCGAGACCTCGACCACGTCGAGGATGACGCAGTTGAAGTTGATGAACACGTTGGCGCCGAGCCGGATGTTGAAGCCGTAGTCGCAATGGAACGGCGGCCTGACCTGGGTGCCGGCCCCGACCGCGCCCAGGTGGCCCGACAGCATCTGCCACCGCTGCGCGCGGCCCAGGGCGAGCGAGGCGTTGTACCGGGCGAGCCAGGCCTCGTTGGCCGCGAGCTCGCGCTGGAGCTCGGGGTCTTCGGCGGAGTAGGGCTCGCCGGCCAGCATGCGCTGCTTATGGGTGCGTTCCATCCTCGCTCCGATGGCACCGGGCCGCGGAAGTTCAGCCGCGGTAGCCCGCCGTCTGTGCGAGCAGCCAGCTGCTGAAGGCCGCCAGCGCCGGCCGCGGCGTGGCCGACTGCGGGTGGATCAGGTAGTACGACCGGTCGCTGACCCACTCGAACGGCAGCACCTGCCGCAGCCGGCCGGTGGCGAGGTCGTCCTCGATCAGCAGCCGCGGAATGAGCGCGATGCCCAGCCCGTGCACCGCGGCCTTCGCCAGCATCGAGAACAGCTCCATGCGCGGGCCGGCGACGTCGTTCTCCACCGCCAGGCCCTGGGCGCCCAGCCACTGCCGCCAGGCGTAGGGGCGGGTGCTGGACTGCAGCAGCGTGTGCCGCGCCAGGTCGGCCACCTGCAGCGGCCCGGGCACCAGCGAGGGGCTGGCCACCGCGATCATCGGCTCGTGCATCAGCAGGTGCGATTCGGTGCCCGGCCAGCCGGCCTGGCCGGCGTAGATCGCCGCATGCAGCGTGGTGTCGTCGAACAGGAAGGGCCGGGTCCGCGGCGCGAAGTGCAGCGTGATGCCGGGGTGCGCCCGCTGGAAATCGGGCAGCCGCGGCAGCAGCCACTGCGTGGCGAAGGTGGGCACCACGCCGAGCTCGAGCGAGCCGCCGAGCGCGCCCTTTGACATCACCTCCAGCGTGTCGCGCTCGACGTCGTCGAGCCGCTCGCGCACGCTGCGGCTGTAGTTCTGGCCGGCCTCGGTCAGCACCACGCCGCGGCGCGTGCGGCGGAAGAGCTTGACGCCGATGAAGTCCTCCAGCGCCGCGACCTGGCGGCACACGGCACTCTGGGTGACGGCCAGTTCGTCGGCCGCCGCGGTGAAGCTCTGGTGCCGCGCCGCCGATTCGAAGGCGGCGAGGGCGCCGAGCGAGGGGATCTTCCTGCGCACGCGGGTCTCGGTAAGTCTTACGAAGTGCTTCAAACGCACACCAGCGTGCGCGCAAATCGTTTGCGCCGCGGGGGCCGAGCGCATAGATTCCAGCTTCCAGCCATCCTAACTCCGCGAGACACCGAAATGACTTCTTCGAACACACGCGCCAGCTTCCACTGGGACGACCCGCTGCTGCTCGACCAGCAGCTGACCGATGAAGAGCGCTCGGTGCGCGACGCGGCCCAGGCCTATTGCCAGGACCGCCTGGCCACGCGCGTGCTCGAGGCCTTCCGCCACGAGAAGACCGACGCGGCGATCTTCCGCGAGATGGGCGAGCTGGGCCTGCTGGGCGCGACGATCCCCGAGCAGTACGGCGGCGCGGGCCTTAACTACATCTGCTACGGGCTGGTGGCGCGCGAGGTGGAGCGCGTCGATTCCGGATACCGCTCGATGATGAGCGTGCAGTCGTCGCTGGTGATGGTGCCGATCAACGAGTTCGGCACCGAGGCGCAGAAGCAGAAGTACCTGCCCAAGCTGGCCGCCGGCGAATGGATCGGCTGCTTCGGCCTCACCGAGCCGAACCACGGCTCCGACCCCGGCAGCATGATCACCCGCGCCAAGAAGGTGGCCGGCGGCTACAGCATCAGCGGCGCCAAGATGTGGATCACCAACAGCCCGATCGCCGACGTGTTCGTGGTCTGGGCCAAGGACGACGAAGGCGCGATCCGCGGCTTCATCCTGGAAAAGGGCTGGAAGGGCCTGAGCGCCCCCGCCATCCACGGCAAGGTGGGCCTGCGCTCCAGCGTCACCGGCGAGATCGTGATGGACGAGGTGTTCTGCCCCGAGGAGAACGCCTTCCCCGAGGTGCGCGGCCTGAAGGGCCCGTTCACCTGCCTGAACAGCGCGCGCTACGGCATCGCCTGGGGCGCGATGGGCGCCGCGGAAGACTGCTTCCACCGCGCCCGCCAGTACGTGCTCGACCGCAAGCAGTTCGGCCGCCCGCTCGCCGCCAACCAGCTCGTGCAGAAGAAGCTCGCCGACATGCTGACCGAGATCAGCCTGGGCCTGCAGGGCGTGCTGCAGCTCGGCCGCATGAAGGACGCCGGCACCGCGGCCGTCGAGGTCACCTCGATCCTGAAGCGCAACAACTGCGGCAAGGCCTTGGACATCGCCCGCGTGGCGCGCGACATGATGGGCGGCAACGGCATCAGCGACGAGTTCGGCGTGGCGCGCCACTTGGTGAACCTGGAAGTGGTGAACACCTACGAAGGCACGCACGACGTGCATGCGCTGATCCTCGGCCGCGCGATCACCGGGATCGCGGCGTTCTCTAACTGAGCTTCCTGCGCCGCCGGCCGGGCCTCGACGCGGGAGCGTCCGCCGCGGCCGCCGGCTCGGCTTCGTCGCGCATCAGCGCCTGCATCAGGCCGCGCACGATCGGCAGCGCCGGCACCGGCGTGCGCCGCCCCAGCGTCACCAGCGCGAAGCGGGCATTGAAGTCGAGCGTCGGGGCCATCGGCAGCTCCACCAGGCCCGGGGCCGCGGCGCGGATCGAGACCAGCACCGCGTCGGTGTGCAACGCCACCTCCACCAGGCTCGGAATCTCCTCGCAGCACAGCGTGACGCAGGCGGCCGGGTGCGCCGCCTCGCCGTAGCGCTCGACCATCACGCGCGCCACCTCGTCGCTGAGCGGTATGGAGGCGATCGGGTAGCCGCGCACGTCGTCGAAGCGCACGCTGGCACGCCGGGCCAGCGGATGGCCGGGCCGGCACATGAACGAGCCGCGCATCTCCTGCACGGCCTCGACGTGCAGGTCGGGCGCCGGCGACAGCGATCGCGCATCGACCACCAGCGCATCGAGCGCACGCGCCCGCAGCGCCTGCACCAGCAGGGCGGTGCGGGCCCGCGAGACCTCCAGCCGCAGCTCCGGATGGCGGGTCGCCATGTGCATCAGCAGGGGGTTCATCAGCATCGCGCCGGGCCCCGAGCCCAGGCCGATGCGCAGGCTGCCGCCTGCGCCGTCCGCCGACTGCCTGCCGCTGCCCATCATCTCGTCGGCATCGGCCACCAGCTGCCGCGCGCGCGGCACCATCTCCTGCCCGAACGGCGTCAGCTCGCTGCGGCGGCCGATGCGGTCGAACAGCGGCCGGCCCAGTTCGTCCTCGAGCGAGCGGATGCTGCGGCTCAATGCGGGCTGGGTGATGAACAGGCGCTGCGCCGACTGGCTGAAGGAGCCGCTGTCGGCCAGCGCGAGGAAGTGCCGGAGCTGCACGAGCGTCATCGGATGGGGCTTGGTATGGAATGAGTCGGATGCATCGATTGCGGCAAAGCAATGCATTGGACTTTCGATTGTGCGCTTCCTAGCATGCGTTCACCCCCTTCAGGAGACGGACGTGATGAACCGGATCGCCAAGCACACCCTGGCCCTTCTTGCCTGCTGCGCGGTGGCCGCCGGCGCGTGGGCGCAGGCCTACCCGAGCAAGCCCGTCAACCTGATGGTGCCGTACCCCGCCGGCGGCCCGTCGGACGCCATCGCGCGCATCGTCAACACGCCGCTGGGCAAGGATTTGGGCCAGCCGGTGCTGGTGGAGAACCTGGGCGGCGTGAGCGGCGCGCTGGCGGCCCAGAAGGTGCTCGCGGCGCCCGCCGACGGCCACTACCTCTTCCAGGGCTCGCCGAACGAGGTGATCCTCTCGCCGCTGGCGAACGCGGCCGTCCGGCTGAAGAGCGAGGATTTCCGGCTCGTGCATCCGATCGCCGATGCGGTGATGGTGTTCCTCGTGCGCAAGGACCTGCCGGTGCACAACGTCGACGAGCTGGTCGCGCTGGCGCGGCAGTCGGCGGCGCAGCCGCTGACCTACGGCAGCGTCGGCGTGGGCTCGCTCTACCACCTGGTGCTCGAGGACCTGCAGCAGCGCACCGGCGTCAAGCTGCAGCACGTGCCCTACAAGGGCAACGCGCCGCTGCTGCAGGACGTGGGCGGCGGCCAGGTCGACTTCGCGGTGCTGGTGTACAGCGCGGCGATGGGTGCGATGGCCGAGCAAGGCCGGCTGAAGGTGATCGGCCAGCTCGGCGCCGAGCGCTCCGAACTGCTGAAGGACGTGCCGACCGTCGGCGAAGGGCAGGCGCTGAAAGGCTTCGCCTACCGTACCTGGAGCGGCTTGCTGGTGCCACGCGCGACGCCCGAGGCCACGGTGCAGCGCCTGCACGCCGCCATCGGCAGGGCGCTCCAGGCGCCCGAGGTGCGCACCCAGCTGGCGGCGCAGACGCAGCTCGCGTCGGCACCGATGTCGCTGGCCGAGGCTGGACGCTTCTACGAGGCCGAGACGGCGCGCTACCGTGCCATCGCCAAGGCCATCAAGCTGCAGCCGCAGTGAGCGGGGGCGCGGCATGACCTACCTGCTGAACGCCCTGCTGCCGCAGGCTGGCGAGTTCATCGCGCTGCGCCGCGACATCCACCGGCACCCCGAGCTGGGCTTCGAGGAGCACCGCACCGCGGCGCTGGTGGCCGACAAGCTGGAAGGCTGGGGCTACGAGGTGGAGCGCGGCATCGGCGGCACCGGCGTCGTCGGCCGGCTGGTGCGCGGCAGCGGGCGCAAGCGCCTCGGGCTGCGCGCCGAGATGGACGCCCTGCCGATCCAGGAGGCCTCGGGCGCGGCCTGGGCCAGTGCCCGGCCGGGCCTGATGCACGCCTGCGGCCATGACGGCCACACCACGATGCTGCTGGCTGCCGCGCGCCGGCTGGCCGAGGCGGGCGGCTTCGACGGGACACTCCACCTGATCTTCCAGCCGGCGGAGGAGGGCGGCGGCGGCGCGCTGCGCATGATGGCCGACGGCCTCTTCGACCGCTACCCGTGCGACGCCGTGTTCGCGATGCACAACATGCCCGGCATCCCGCAGGGCCGGCTGGTGCTGCGCGAGGGGCCGGCGATGGCGTCGTCCGACTACGCCACCGTGCGCCTCGACGGCGTGGGCGGCCACGGCGCGATGCCGCACCGGGCCAGCGATCCGGTGGTGGCCGCGGCCAGCATCGTGATGGCGCTGCAGACGGTGGTCTCACGCAACGTCGATCCGCTGCAGATGGCGGTGGTGACGGTGGGCGCGCTGCACGCGGGCCAGGCCAACAACGTCATCCCGGCGTCGGCCACGCTGGAGTTGAGCGTGCGCGCGCTCGACCGCGAGGTGCGCGCCACGCTGGAGCGGCGCATCAAGGCGCTGATCGCCGCGCAGGCCGAGAGCCTGGGCGTCACCGCGCACATCGACTGGCGCCCCGGCTACGCGGTGCTGGTCAACACGCCGCGGGAGACCGCCTTCGCGCGCGAGGTGGCGCTCGAGCTGCTGGGCCCGCAGCAGGTGACCCTGCAGGGGCCGGCCGTGCCGGGCAGCGAGGACTTCGCCTTCATGCTGGAGCAGGTGCCGGGCAGCTACCTCTTCGTGGGCAACGGCGACGGCGACAGCGCAGGCGCCTGCATGGTCCACAACCCGGGCTACGACTTCAACGACGACAACGTCGCCGTCGGCGGCGCCTACTGGGTGCTGCTGGCGCGGCGCTTCCTGGCACCGGAGCCCGGCACGCCCGCCTGAGCCCGCAGTGGAACACCGTTCTGTTACAGGGTGTGTTGTACACCTCTTAGTTCGGCAAATTTGACGGCATCGACCAAACCTACCCTCCATCGTCTTTCATTGGCTCGATGGCCAGGAGTTGTTTGTGCATCGTTCGTCGTTGAATCATGTGTTCAGGGTCGTCTGGAACACGTCGCTGGGTTGCTGGGTTGCTGTTTCGGAGATCAGCCGCGGGCGCGGCAAGTCGTCCTCGGCGAAGGCGCTCGCGCCAGCGCTGCTGTTCGCGGCCCTGGGGGCCGGCGCACAGGCGCAGACGACCGTCGTCGACGGCAACGGCCACGGCGGCTGCATGGTGGGGGTGGGGAGCTGCGGCCTGCCGACGAGCGACGCGCTGTTCACCAACTTCTATACGCAGGGCGGCGCGGGCAGCGGCGGCGGTGCCGGCCTGGGTGGCGTCTTCTTCGTCAACTCGGGCAGCTCGCTGCATCTGAACAACGTCACCTTCGAGCGCAACACCGTCAAGGGCGGCGAGGGCGGCAGCACGCCGGACGTCAACGTCAGCGGCGCCTCGCTGACGCTGATCGAGAAGTCCGCTGACGTCACCTCGGTCACGGCCTTCCAGATCAAGCCGACCATCGTCGACACCGCCGGCACGCTGACCATCTCCGGCGTCACGCTCGGCTCGGCCAACCCGCTGCTGAAGGCGGGCAGCCTCGTCTCGCTGGGTGGCGCCACCGGCACCATCGACACGCTGTCGGGCACCGACGTCACCTTCGTCCAGCCCGTCACCGTGGATGCCTCGGCGATCAAGTCGGTGGCCGGCGCCACGGCGGCCAACGGCAGCAACACCATCACCAGCGCGTCGTTCAGCGGCATGGCGCCCTCCGACGTCGCCACCGGCATGACGGTGGTGGGCGCCGGCATCCCCGACGGCACGACGATCACGCAGGTCACGCGCGACGGCAGCAACGCCGTCACCTCGATCACGCTGAGCAACAACGTCACCTCGGCGGTCAACGGCGCGATCAAGCTGGTCGACGTCACCAGCTTCCAGGCGTCGCAGTTCCAGACGACCGCGAACGCCAACGAGATCAAGCTCGCCGCCACCGGCCTCGGCCTGGCCGTCGGCATGACGCTGACCGGCGACGGCGTGCCTGCCAACACCCAGGTCACCGCCATCAACGGCGACGTGGTGACGCTGTCGAACCCGATCACCGGCCTGAGCTTCGCCGGCTCGCTGCCGATCGGCACCGTCGGCCAGAACCAGATCCAGCTCGGGATGATGGACAGCCGCTTCACGGTCGGCAGCGCCATCACCGGCAACGGCATCCCCGCCGGCACCACCATCACCGCGATCGACAGCCAGACCGGCAAGATCACGCTGAGCAACAACCTGACGGCGATCCCCGGCGAGATCTCGACCAAGAGCATCCTCGCGCAGGCCGGCGCCACGCTGCAGCTCAAGAGCGCGGCCGGCCTGCAGGTCGGCATGAAGCTCGAAGGCGCCGGCATCCCCGACGGCACGACCATCCTGTCGATCTCGGGCAACACCGTGACGCTGAGCGCCACGCCCACCGGCAGCGTGTCGGGCTTCCTGGCCAGCTCGGCCTACAGCACCGGCGGCTCGCTCAACAACATCGCGGCCACCGGTGCCACCGGCGGCAACGGCAACCGGGGCAACAGCGCGACCAACGGCATCGTCTGGATCCGCGACGGCGAAGGCTCGTCGGGCACCAACGGTGGCAACGCCGGCAGCGGCACCAACGGCGCGGGCGGCCGCGGCGGCAACGGCGGCAACGGCAGCTCCGGCGCGCCGTTCAACTACGGCCTGACCTTCGCGGTGCTGAACGCCACCAAGACGGCCGTGGCGGACACCGCGGCGGCCGCGGGCGCGCTCGCCACCTTCCCGCCCAACGCGGTGCTGTCGGCGGCGCACGTGATCGCCGCGGGCGTGGCCTACGTCGACCTGGGCGTGGCCATCGCCAACCTGGTGACCTGGGGCGTCGAGCTCAGCAACGGCACGGCCGGCCGCGGCGGCGACGGCGGCGCGGGCGGCAACGGCGGCAAGGGCTCTACCTTCTACGGCGGTGGCGCGGGCGGCAACGGCGGCGTGGGCGGCAACGGCGCGCTCAGCGGCACCGACGGCGGCGCCGGCGGCGACGGCGGCAGCGGCGGCAACGGCGGCTTCGGCGCGGGCGGCGGCTC